>JAQBOK010000117.1 GCA_028288085.1 Mucilaginibacter sp. | reverse complement strand
CTCATTCAGCGTACCATCATCATTCAAAATATCAATAACCGGCAAATGATGCTTTATTCCAAGCTCGTAGTCGTTCAGGTCATGCGCGGGGGTCACTTTCAAACAACCCGTACCAAAATCCATCGTTACATATTCATCCAGTATAATGGGGATTTCCCTGTTGATTAAAGGGATAACTGCTTTTTTACCGTGTAAATGTTTATACCGCTCATCATTCGGGTTGATACAAATAGCAGTATCAGCCATAATAGTTTCAGGGCGGGTGGTGGCTATGGTTAAGTAAGTGGCGAGTGTTGAATGGTGAGCAGTTGAATTTTCACTCACAACTGACAACTCACCACTTACAACTTGATATTGGATATAATAAAGCTTCTGATTTACTTCTTTTCTTATAACCTCCTCATCAGATACAGCAGTTTTGCCTTGCGGGTCCCAGTTTACCATACGTACACCACGGTATATCCATCCTTTTTTGTAAAGGTGAATAAAGGTGTCTATTACCGCTTCAGACATATCTTCATCCATGGTAAAACGGGTACGGTCCCAATCACAAGAAGCACCAAGTTTTTTTAATTGTTCCAGTATGATGCCACCGTATTTTTCCTTCCACTCCCAGGCATATTTCAAAAATTCCGGACGGGTAATATCTTTTTTGCTGATGCCGCGTTCCTTCAACATCGCCACAACTTTGGCTTCGGTAGCAATACTCGCATGATCAGTACCCGGTACCCAGCAGGCATTTTTGCCCTTCATGCGGGCGCGGCGAATCAATACATCCTGTATGGTATTGTTCAACATATGGCCCATGTGCAAAACGCCGGTAACATTTGGCGGCGGAATAACTATGGTATAGGGCTCACGCTCATCAGGAACCGATTTGAAAAATTGGTGCTCTAACCAATAATTATACCATTTATCTTCTGCTTCTTTGGGCTGATACGTTTTAGAAATACTCATAACGCACAAAAATAGCGAATTTCAGCCTCACCCCAAACCCCTGTAAAGATGAGATTGGCTTTTTTATTTATGCTTCTATTTTAATTCTCCCCACCACTTGGAAAATTAGCGGGGGCTTTCATCACAATATTTTTACAATTCAGCGTTTGTATTATTACTGATACTGATTTGAGTATGAAAACACCTGCTGGTTATAAATTATTAGATTTTCTGCTCAAAAAGCTGAGGCTTTACAATTTACTAAGCTGGTTTAACCGATAAGCTTCCACTTATTGCCTTGCAGCTAAGGTTGATAATTTGCTAACTTCAACCTTTCTCAACTAATTAACATGAAATTGAAGTTCACAAATCTGATGCTTTCAGGGGCAGTCTTACTGTCGGCCGTGGCATTTACTCCCGAAGGAGGAAAAACAACAAAACAGGGAGCAACAGACCCTCCTGCCAAATTCATTGATCCTGCCAATATGGATCTTTCCATTAAACCCGGCGATGATTTTTTTGATTATGCTAACGGTACATGGATAAAACAAAATGCCATTCCGGATAAGGAAACACGCTGGGGAAGTTTTAATATCCTGCACCAGGAAAATACAGAAAAATTGCTCGGGTTACTGAGTGATGTAAGTAAACCAGGGCAGCCAAAAGGCAGTTTAAAGCAACGTGTTGGCGATTTGTATGCCAGCGGAATGGATAGCGTGGCTATAGAAAAACAAGGCTTTAATCCTATTAAACCTGACCTGCTACGCATTGCTAAGGTAGCAGACCTTAACGGGGTGATCAGCGAAATGCTTTACGAGCGCATTAATGGCGAAGGCAGTCCGCTTTTCGGGTTTGGTGTTGGTGCAGATTCTAAACACCCTACTAAAAATATTGTACAATTTAGCCAGGGTGGTACAAGTTTGCCCGATCGCGACTATTATTTAAAAGATGACGCCCGTACCAAAAAGATACAGGACGCTTACAAGCAATATATCATCAATCTATTTACGCTGACAGGCGCCAGCGCAACAGATGCCGGCAAAAACGCGGAAACCATATTTGCTATAGAAACTACTTTGGCTAAAGCTCAGATGAGCCGCACAGCCATGCGCGATCCAAACAAAATATATAACAAGTTTGCCGTTACAGCTTTTGACGAAACTACCCCACATTTGAACTGGGCTAAACTAATGCCTTTAATGAAAACGCCGGGGCAGGATACTGTTTTAGTTGCCCAGCCAGACTTCTTTAAAGCAGCCGATGCTTTATTAGCCGCTACATCCGTTGCCGATTGGAAAGTTTACCTGCAATGGAACATCCTTAAAGGCTCCGCTTCTGCTTTAAGCTCGCCATTTGTGAAGGCAAATTTTGAGTACAGCAGCGCTTTGAGCGGGCAAAAAGTACAAACCCCGCGCAACGAGCGTATGTCCAACTTAGTGGATGGCAGCATCGGTGAATTGTTGGGCCAATTATACGTAGAAAAATACTTTACTCCTGCTGCTAAGCTATATATGGTAAACCTGGTGAATAATTTAAAAGTCACCCTGGGCGAACGCATCCAGCATTTGGATTGGATGAGCGATGTTACCAAAGCAAGAGCGCTTAAAAAACTGGCCGCCTTTACTGTGAAGATCGGCTATCCTGATAAATGGCAGTCTTATGCCGGTTTAGAGATCGCCCGACATGATTATGCTGACAACCTGCGCCGTATATCTATCTGGCGGTATAACTATTCAATCAGTCAGTTAGGCAAACCAGTTGACAAAACCCGCTGGAGTATGAGCCCACCAACCGTGAACGCCTACTACAGCTCGACCAATAACGAGATCGTTTTCCCGGCTGGTATATTACAGTTCCCGTTCTTTGATTTTGGGGCAGATGATGCTGTAAATTATGGTGGTATAGGTGCAGTTATCGGCCACGAAATGACCCATGGGTTTGATGATCAGGGCCGCCGCTATGATGCCGATGGCACCCTGCGCGATTGGTGGACCAAAGACGATGCAGATAAATTTCAAACACGTGCCGACCAGGTGGTAGCCCAATATAATGGCTTTACTGTTCTGGACACCATTCATGTAAATGGCAAGCTTACTTTAGGCGAGAACCTGGCCGATCTGGGTGGATTGAATGTTGCTTATGCAGCCTTCAAGAAAACCAAACAAGGCCAGTCGACCACTAAAATTGACGGTTTTACACCCGATCAGCGTTTCTTCCTGTCGTGGGCACAGGTTTGGCGCGGCTCAAGGCGGCCCGAGGCAGCTGCACAATTGATTCTTACCGATCCGCATTCTCCCGAGCAATACCGCACCAACGCGCCGCTAACCAATATCGATGCGTGGTATGATGCATTCAATATACAACCGGGTGATAAGATGTATAAAAAACCAGAGGACAGAACGAAGGTTTGGTAAACCTTCAATCCTCAGCCCCTCCAATAGAGAAGGTATGTTCACAAGTAAAAGCCTGGTTGAAAAACCGGGCTTTGCTGTTTAAAATACTTGACCTCAGATAAAGGCCGTTGGTAAGTTATAAATTTAGCTAAGAACAATTTCCGGCCCCATTATGTAACTGACTTAACAATTACACCATTTCTCACCAAACCATTATCTTTGTACCGATTTACACTTATGATAATCCATCAATTTTACGATAAGGGCCTGGCACATGGCTCATACGCAGTGATCCGGTTAGGAAAAATGATAGTTATAGATCCCGCCCGCGACCCACACCCCTACTACGAATTTGCCGCTTTTAATAATGCAGATATCGTGGGAGTTATTGAAACACACCCGCATGCTGATTTTATAAGCTCACATCTCGAAATACATCAAACAACCGATGCCACCATCTATGCCAGCAAACTACTTGGCGCCGAATATCCGAATGAGAGTTTTGATGATGGCGATATTATTCAATTGGCTGATATCAAACTAAGAGCCATTAATACCCCCGGCCACTCGCCCGATTCCATTTGTGTTTTGGTGCAGGACCAGTACGGGAACGACAAAGCAATATTTACCGGTGATACTTTATTTGTGGGTGATGTAGGTCGGCCCGATCTGCGCGAAAATATCGGAAACATTACCGCCGCTAAAGAAGAGCTGGCCAGGCAGATGTATCACTCTACCCGCGAAAAGTTGATGACCCTGCCGCCAAATGTAGTAGTTTACCCAACACACGGCCCCGGATCGCTATGCGGTAAAAGCATAAGCCCGGACCTGCAAAGCACCATCGGCCGCGAACTGCGTGAAAATTATGCGCTCAAACTGATGGACGAAATTACTTTTGTTAAAGTGCTTACAGCCGACCAGCCATTTATGCCAAAATATTTTGGTTACGATGTGGAGATCAATAAAAAAGGCGCTGCATCTTTTGATAAAAGTGTTGCTGCTGTACCCCGGATTGATCGCAACTCACCCTTGCAAAAAAATGTACTGATCGTTGATACACGTCCACAGCAGGAGTTTAAAAACGGCCATGTAAAAGGCGCTATCAACATACAGGAAGGCGATAAATTTGAAACATGGCTGGGTTCCATTGTCGGCCCTGATGAAGCATTCTATTTAATAGCCGCTGATGTGGGCAACATGGATACACTCATTAAAAAAGCCGCAAAAATAGGTTACGAAAAAAACATAAAAGCCGCTTTATTGGCGCCTGATAACGGCATTGAAAAATTGCCCGAAATAGATGAATCTGACTATAAGTTTCATCCTGATCATTATACCATTGTGGATGTGCGTAACTGGGGAGAAATTAATGAGGGTAAAATATTTGATAACGCTATAACCATGCCCCTGCCAGAGTTGCGCGAGCGGCTATCAGAGATCCCTGATGATAAGCCCATTGTGGTGCATTGCGCGGCCGGGTATCGTTCGGCAGCAGCTACCAGCATTATTGCAGGTAAAATAAACTCAGTGCTTGTTTATGATCTGGGAGAAGCAGTTATAGAGGTTGGAAATCGGAATGCCGAAGTCGGAAGTTAAAAATAATATAAATGAAAAAGTTTCCCCTGCCGGGGGAGATTTAAGGGGGGCCCCTATGCTCGAACTGGTAACTACGGCCGATGGCTCTAAAACAATTTACAATAGCGAGGTAGGTGAAAACTACCATTCCAGGCATGGCGCTTTGCAGGAAAGCAGGCACGTATTTTTAAATGCAGGACTTAAGTATTTCCTGGATCAAATAAAAATCTCTCCAACAGGCGGAAATTCGCCGGGCGTACAGACCGGTTTAGAGAGAGCCGGTGTGGTATCTATATTAGAAGTGGGTTTCGGTACGGGCCTTAATTTTTTGTTAAGTGCTGATTATTGCACAGATCAACAGACCGGTCTTCAGTATACCGGCATAGAAGCTTATCCTTTAAGCAACGAATTAATAAGCCAAACCGGTTATGGCGAATATATATCTGCACCGGTTTGGGATAGTTTTCTAAAACATTATCCCGAATCATTAATAAAACCCGTTGAAATTAATACTCACTGCCAACTGCAAACCATTCACTGCAAACTGTTAGATTTTAAAAGTGATACTAAATATGATGTCATCTATTTCGATGCCTTCGCGTCTGTAAACCAGCCCGAAATGTGGGATGAAAAGGCAATCAGCCATACCATCAGGTTTCTAAAACCGGGTGGAATATTTGTCACTTATGCCATTACCGGTAATCTAAAACGAACACTCAAAAGCCTGGGACTTAAGGTAGAGAAAGCTCCGGGCGCACCCGGTAAAAGAGAAATGTTGCGGGCTGTAAAATGTGCAGATCAGTAAAATAGTTTGCCTATTATAATTACATTTTCAGCAGCACATTTACACATTAAAATCTTATTTTTTTAAATAAACATTGGGCACATTCCCCGCGGTATAATTAATTCCGTAAGCATATTTAATCAATAATGATACTACTTCAGCCACCGTATTCTCTTTTCGGTGCATCTGGGGCAGTAATCCCATCATTGCATAACTAATAGGGTTTACCGAGGGGATAAATGTTTCCCACTCATAACCCTTGCCCCATACAAGGCCCTTAACAGTAAGGCTAAGATCAGCCGCATTATTCAATAAAAAATGCATCATATCCGCAGAATTATTGCCGTTCTGATTAACCGTGTGAAAAATGGGGGTGTGCCCGCCAAAACCATATTCATCCAACGCAGCCTTCGCATTTACATCGGCGCTGTATTGCACCAGCACTTTTGCACAACCGGCGCTATTATATTCTGCGCAAAAATGGAGCAATGTACCGCCAGTTAATGGCGTATAGGTGTTATTGTAAAGCGAGTAAGTATTGGATACCACAGCCGGGTTATGCTTAACTATCTTTTTCAGTTGATCGGCGTCATCAATTAAAACTGCCAATAAGGCCTTATCTTCATATTCCAGTCCATTATCAATAAAAACTTTTACGCAGTCTTTAAACCTCGGTGTGCGTGTATACATCTCTATCATCATTTTAAAAAGCGGATTACCATCATTTACCTCATTCGGATTGCCGCCAGTTTCAAAATATTTTCTTATTCCTTCCACAGAATGTACTTCAATATCATAAAGTATTTGGTTATAGTTGGGCATATGTTTTACGATAAAAATTACATGAATAAATTTAGATAATTTGCGTCTGAAACCGTCAAAAAATAATGCCAAATTCTGCCATCCCGCCTTTCATACTCCTGATTTTAAAACATAAACACTATTTTTGTATCAAACATTATTATGCCTATAACAGCACCGGTAACTGCAACTTCGCCTTCAACAGCATTTGAACGATTACTCACCATTATGGATGATCTGCGTTTGAACTGCCGCTGGGATAAAAAGCAAACGCTCGAAAGCCTGCGGCACCTTACTATTGAAGAGGTTTACGAACTTTCTGATTCTATATTAAGCGCAGATATGCCTGAAATAAAGAAAGAACTGGGTGATATTATGCTTCACCTGGTGTTTTATGCACGTATAGCATCAGAGACAAATGATTTCACTATAACCGATGTTTTAAATAGCATTTCTGATAAACTGATTAACCGTCACCCCCATATTTATGGTGATGTGCTAGTTAACGATGAAAACGACGTAAAACGTAATTGGGAGCAGATCAAACTAAAAGAAGGCAATAAGTCGGTTTTGGGGGGCGTGCCCGCCTCATTGCCAGCATTGGTAAAGGCATCGCGCATACAGGAAAAAGCCCGGGGCGTTGGTTTTGATTGGGAAGAAAAAAGCCAGGTATGGGCAAAGGTTGAAGAAGAGATGCAGGAATTCAGAAATGAATTTAATGCCGAAGATGAAACTACTATCGATCATGATAGAGCTGAAGGTGAATTTGGCGACCTGCTTTTCTCGCTCATTAATTATGCTCGGTTTATAAATATTAATCCGGAAGACGCACTTGAAAAAACTAATCGTAAATTTATTAAACGTTTCCAATACCTTGAAAATAAGGCAAAAGAGAACGGCAGGCAATTGCGCGATATGAGCCTGGCAGAAATGGATTTATTTTGGGACGAAGCAAAAAAATTATAAAATAAGACTATCCTTGTAGCGTTTATATATTCAATTACGTATTGGTTAAAAATCTTAATAAGATGAAACATAAATTACTTTTCTTATTGCCATTATTGGCATTTGCTACGGCGTGTATGAAATCTAACAAAACAACGGCACCTGTTGTAGCGCCATCGGGCGCTTTTGTTGGTCAGTTTAGGCTTTTGCACAAAAAAGCCGGTCATGTTTCTTATGATACATTAAAGGCAAACATTACAGTAACGATGCAGACACCTGATAATACCTATGCAGTTACTGGTGATACCACAACATTGCACGCGGGCAGCAATGGATCTTTTTCCCTCAATTCTTCCTATATTTCGTTTGTAGATAAAACTTACCCCACAACTGGTGTTCCCGTAAAAACACATTTAAACGGGTCATATCTATATTATTATGACGGATCGGTCCTTCAGATGCTGGCATTCAGCGCTGATACACTGAGTCTCCAATATGATCTGAAAAGATCAAATTAGATACAATTTTATTACATTCAAAAGGCTGGCATTGTTGCCGGCCTTCTCCATTTTATTATCTTGAATATCTACCCGTAAGAGTATTCAAAAAAGCCGATCAAAATATTTTCGATCAGCTGTAGCAATTCTGTAGTTAATACCGTAAGGACTACAAACAATTAAATTAATTGAATTATAGGTTGAATTAAAAACTATTAATGCATCCACCCCTTCGCATTGCTGAAGACGAATTAATAAGGCAATGCAAAACAGGCAGCTTAAAATACCAGGAACTGCTTTATAAGCAATTCTATGGCTACGCCATGGGTATTGGTTTAAGATATAGCCTAAACAGGGACGATGCTTTAGAGGTAGTGAATGACGCTTTTATAAAAGCGTTTAATTCGATGGGCAATTATAATATCGATAAACCTTTTAAGGCATGGCTACGCACTATAATAGTCAATACCGCTATTGACAGGAGACGTAAGGATTTAAAATTCCAGTTAAATATCGAGTTGGATAATGCGCCCCCATTAATGGGCAATATTAATGCCATCGATAACTTAAACGTACAGGATATTTTAAACCTGATGAAGGAATTACCCACCATACAACTTACAATTTTTAATTTATATGAGATAGATGGTTACAATCATGATGAAATTGCTGGCATGCTAAATATTCCGGCAAGTTCATCAAGGGTTTATTTAAGCAGGGCAAAGGAAAAATTGAGAAAAATTATTAAATCTGAAACACAAAACCATGGATGACCAGTTGGATAACGACTTGAAAAACCACATCAGGGAAGTGTTTGAAAATTTTGAAGACACTTCTGCCGACGAAGGTTGGTTGCTTCTCAGGGAAAAATTTCCCGAAAAGAGAAGACGCCGTCCTGTGGCCTGGCTTTGGTGGGGTTCGGTTGCAGCAATGTTACTATTGCTGTTGGGAATACTTTGGTTTGAATATACCCCGGTAACAAAACAACACCTGGCAATCAGCAAAAAACAACCGGTAAATAATTCAATACCTAACACGGCGCCGAATAAAAAAGATCAAGTTTTAGCTGATAGTGCCGCTTTACATAATGAAAACCAGGCGTTAGCTGAAATAGAGCATAGCGGACCTGCAAATAAAAAATCAACAGCTACATCAGGTAAACAACCTGATCAAACCTTAACTGGTAATGTCAGACATACTAATCCTGTACTTAAAAATCAGGGAGAGCAATCAAACAAGCAACCGGTTACGCCTGCTTTGAATAATCAAAACCAGGCAACCAACGATATTTCTAAAGGATTGATTGTTAGCAATCAGGCCAAAAACCCAAGTATCATAGCTCCCCAAACTGGCAATAAGATAAATGCTGATACAGGAAGTAAATTGCCCGGTAAATCATTGGCTGCTGTTACCAATCCGGGAGTTAATATGCTGCAGCAGGTGGCTAAGGCTAAAAAGCAGCCATTTGCCGATGATGATTCTCAAAGCACTAAAACTGAGAAAAAAACTAAAAATACCGACCAAACAGTTCGTTTTGGCGTGTATGCTGCCACCTACTTTAATTATGCAAAGGGAAGCAGTAACCAGTTAAACCTGGGTGCCGGTGTTACTTCTGATATTAAATTGAGTAAAAACCTGAGTTTGTCAACGGGTGTTGCTATAGCACAAAATACACTGAACTACCAAAACCAAAATCAGCTCCCACAAAGCGCGGCGGCTCTTGTTCAGGCAAACTATTTAGTAGCACCCAACACTGCCAGTACAAAAGACCTGGCGTCTTATACAAATGCATCTTATACAAATGCTTATGTGGCGGGTCCTTCTATCAGAAATTACAATGCTAGCCTGGTTGGATTAGATATCCCTGTGAACCTAAAATTTGTGTTTGATCAGGAAAAGAGCGACACTTATATTTCTGCGGGCTTAAGTTCAGGTACATTTATAAATGAAACCTATACTTATAGCTATAGCAACCCTGCTCCTTTTTCCGCCAATGTATCTCAGGTTCAGGATCAATCAACCCATCAAAGCTTTAACAGCTTCTATTTTGCCAAAACGCTTAACTTTTCTTTTGGCACGGGTTATTCACTGGGCCATAACAGGCTGATAGTTGAGCCTTTCTTAAAATATCCGCTTGATGGGTTAGGTTCGCAACAGATCCGCTTTGGGGCTGGGGGCTTAAACCTTAAATTCAACTTTCAGGCCCATAAGAAATAGCATGATGGGGTAATGATTCGGGATTATTACAACCTCTATTTAAACCGGATGGCTTTAACAGGCGAAATTTTTGCCACCAGCATAGATGGAACAATAAGTACCAGCAAACAAATTGTCAATGTGCCTGCATTTAAAAGTATCATATCCATCCATCTTATTTGTATGGGAACAAATTTCATATAGTACGATGCTTCATCAAGTGTAAAGAAATGCGTTTTATACTGAAAAAGACTTATACCAAGGCCGAATATATTGCCTAACAGTAAGCCTATACCTATTAGGTACGATGCATTGTAAAGGAATATTTTCTGGATGGTCCAGTTGCCGGCACCCATGGCTTTAAATATGCCGATCATGGATGTGCGTTCCAAAATAATAATAAGCAGTGCCGATATCATATTAATGATAGCCACAATAAGCATTAGTATCAGCATTACCTGGGCATTTACATCAAGCAGCTTTAACCATTCAAAAATAGCTGGATATGATTCGCTTACCATATAAGACTTAAGTTTCAGAGGCATCTTATCACTTAAAAAATCATTTGCTCCTTCTAATTGATCAAAATCTGATACTCTTAGTTCATAGCCGCCTATTTCATCAGGGTTCCAGTTATTCAGCTTTCTTATCAGGGCCAGGTCGCCTACAACAAAGGTTTTATCAATGTCCTCAACACCAACATCAAAAATACCGGAAATATAAAACGGGCGTTTTTTTAAAGGTTCCTGCACAAAATACATTATAAACTTATCACCCACTTTTAACTTAAGCCTGCTTGCTGTAAAGCTGGATATCATGATTTGTTTTTGTGATTCAACCGTATCCTTAAAATCAATTACTTTGCCCGCAACCATTATGTTTTTAAAAAATGTCCAGTCGTAGCTTTTATCTACACCTTTCATTACCACTCCCTCTATCTCGCTTTTTGTTTTAATAATGCCGGGCTTAGTAGCTATAGGCATGATATAAGAAAACAAAGGGTTTGATTGGATCTTTTTTATAAAGGCATTATCATTTGTAAAAGGCGAGTTTTGATAGGAGTTATTATTATCAAACTTTTGGATCTGGATATCCCCTGCAAATCCGCGCAGCTTTTGCCTTATCTCCTGCTTAAATCCTCTTATAACCGCCACTGATAATATCATTACCCCGAGGCCCAGCATAATACCAACGATAGCTATCCGCACTATCAGTTTTGAAAAAGTGCGGTTCGATTGGAACGATATTCGGGCGGATATAAATGAGGCGAAACTCAATGCAGGATGATTTTTGTACTTTCGCAAATATGCAGATTTCGGGTGAATAGATCTGACTATATCTGATGTTTAATAATCTATATTTATAAAATGAAAAAGCTGTTATTAACATTGATATTGCTAAATGCTGTACTGTCAACAGTTGCAGCACAACAGTTAACTGATGCAGAGCTGAGAAAAAGAAAAGCAATATCCCCCGAAATTTCCGGCGGGCATGATCCAATAAATAATTTATTTAGAAAGCAACACGAGAAAACAACACACATACATGGCGATATACTTACCGGCGCCGACCAAACCGCATTGTATGTTGATTATTTAAAAAATAAAAATACTGGAATGGTTGTTAACCAAACCTCTATAATAGGGATACACAAAGTATCAAGCATTGATAGTTTACTAAAATCAGGAGTTCACATAGCCAAAATATTCGGCCCCGAACATGGTTTCAGAGGTGATGCCAGCAATGGGGCAAAGGTAGATGATGCCGTCGATCCTAAAACGGGTATACCTGCTATTTCGCTGTATGGCAAACATTACAAGCCAACACCTGCTGACCTGAAAGGCATTGATTTGATGGTATTTGATATACAGGATGTTGGAGCACGTTTTTATACCTATTTATCTACACTGCACTATGTAATGGAGGCCTGTGCCGAAAATAATATAGAACTGGTAATACTTGACCGGCCAAATCCAAACGCTTTGTGTGTTGACGGCCCTGTGCTCGACACTGCTTACCGGTCTTTTGTTGGGATGGATCCTGTGCCCGTGGCGTACGGGATGACAATAGCCGAGTATGCCCTGATGATAAATGGTGAGGGTTGGTTAAAGGATCATGTGAAATGCAAATTAAAGATCATTAAGCTGGCCAACTATATCCATTCCCTGCCGTATGATCCGCCCATACACCCATCTCCTAATTTAACCAACTATCAATCTGTCATACTTTACCCCAGCTTATGTTTATTTGAAGGCACAAGTATAAGTGTTGGTCGTGGCACAACCTTTCCATTCCAGGTTTTAGGCCATCCCGCCCTTAAGGGCAAATTTGATTTTTCATTTACACCAGTAAGCATTAAAGGAATGAGCGAAGACCCTCCGCATAAGGACCAGGTTTGTTACGGAATTGATTTACGGGATTATGACCTTGATACGATAAGTGTTTCAGGGAAAATGAATATATTGTGGCTTATTAATTTGTACAAGGCGTTTCCGGATAAGGAACATTTTTTTAATAATTATTTTACAAAACTTGCCGGTAATGACCGGTTGAGAAAACAAATTGAAGCCGGGAACACTGAAGAAGAAATAAGACTAAGCTGGGAGCCCAAGTTAAGTCAGTTTAAAATGATGCGCAAAAAATACTTGTTGTATAAATAATGAAAAGGCTAAGCCAAAACATAATGCCACCTATAAATCTTATTGCCTTATGAGAATTGTTTTTATGGGTACGCCCGAATTTGCTGTAGCATCATTGGATGAATTAATTAAAGCCGGCTGCGATATAGTTGGTGTGGTTACAGCACCTGATAAACCCGCTGGCCGCGGCCAAAAATTAAGTGAAAGTGCCGTTAAACTATATGCCGTTGCTAACGGATTAAAAATACTTCAGCCCGAAAAATTAAAAGACGAAAGATTTGTTGAAGAACTAAAAGCGTTAAATGCCGATTTGCAAGTAGTGGTGGCCTTCCGTATGCTGCCAGAAATAGTATGGAATATGCCCCCAAAAGGCACAATTAACCTTCATGCTTCGTTATTACCGCAATACCGGGGCGCTGCTCCAATTAACTGGGTCCTTATCAATGGCGAAAAAGAGAGTGGGGTTACTACTTTTTTTCTGCAGCACGATATTGATACCGGCAATATATTATTTACTGAAAAAGTTACCCTATCTGGTCAGGAAACTGCTGGCGAATTATATGAGCGTTTAATGTATAAAGGCGCCGGTCTTCTTGTTAAAACGGTTAAGGGGGTTGAAAGCGGCAGGTATAGCCAGCATCCGCAGGAAGAATTAGCCGCCGGTACTGAACTGAAACATGCGCCCAAAATTTTTAAAGAGGATTGCCTGATCGATTGTAATCAACCCGTTGAAAAGATTTACAACCTGATAAGGGGGCTTAGCCCTTATCCAACAGCCTACACCATATTGAATGAAAAAACATTAAAGGTATTTGGTGCGGAATACGAGCTGACAGACACCGGCGAAAATCCCGGAGAGTTTTTTAGCGACAATAAAACGTTTTTGAAATTTGCCGCTTTAGATGGTTTTATTAACCTAACTGATGTGCAGCTGGAAGGCAAAAAACGTATGGGCATTGTGGAATTTTTGAGGGGTGTAAGGCTGTAAGTTCAAACAACTATTGTAAATTGTTCTGTAGGAGCACCCGCTTTACAAAACAATCGCAATATATTTTGTCACCTCGTATAAGCTGCCTTTATTGTGTATAGCATAGTAAACAAAAAGCCCGCTATCAATTAAACGTCATATATCAATAAATATCTATCCCAAAAGTAATTATCAACTACTTTTGCCGAATGATGATGACCAGAGAAAATGACAGGATAACTATTTTAAAAGCTGAAATTGAACCTTTACGTCAGCAATTGATAGCACATCATCTTTATAAAAACATCCAGGCAATTAATGACCTGAATGTTTTTATGGAACATCATGTATTTGCCGTTTGGGATTTTATGTCACTGCTTAAATCATTACAACAAAAATTAACATGTATCAATGTTCCGTGGATGCCAGTTGGCAATCCCAATGCCCGTTACCTCATCAATGAGATAGTTTTAGGCGAGGAAAGCGATGTTGATGCAGAAGGAAACCGTACAAGCCATTTTGAGCTATATCTCCAGGCTATGCAGCAAGCCGGCGGTTCTGTCGATGGGATCAACAATTTGTTTAATGAGCTATCCGGTGGTAAAAACATTGATGAAGCACTTATCATAGCCGATATGCCGGCAGCGGCCCGCAAATTTGTTCAGCACACGTTTGATGTGATAGATGCGGGGAAAGCACATATACAGGCTGCCGTATTTACTTTCGGCCGGGAAGATCTTATACCGGGTATGTTTATCAGCATGGTAAGGGAGATCAGCAAACAGTTTCCGGGTAAAGTAGATACTTTGATATATTACTTAGAGCGCCATATAGAGGTAGATGGAGAACACCATTCGCAATTAGCCTACCAAATGACGGCAGAACTATGCGGAGACGATGACGGTAAATGGGTAGAAGCAACTGAGGCTGTAAAAGAAGCATTAAAGGAGCGCATTGCTTTGTGGGACGGCATATTAGAAAATGTTAAAAACAGCATAATTGTATAAACTCAAAAAAACTTAATCAAGCTCACAGGATTATTTTTTCGCTTTTTGTTTATCTGCATATTTATCCGCTAACTTTTGAGTTTTCAATTTTAATTTCTCCGATTCATTGGCGATGGCTTCTACACTCTTGGTGTCAGGAACACTTTTATCCTGGTAATCTTCTATCACAGGTAATGTAGCAACTATTTTTAGTGTTAGATAGTAATCAGCTATGCTTAACTGATCAGTGTCAATTTTTTGGGTTAAAAATGTAAATTTCGATACTTTACTTTTATAATTTTTCTGACTATTTGTTAGTAATCCACGCAGCCTTTGTCTTATAACCGTGTCTTTAACGCGGTCTAAAGCTTCAAATGTGATCCGATAATAATCACCAGATTTTGAGTCATAATTTTTAAACACACTCAAACTATCCTCACGTCCTTCATTAAAATGCGCCATCTGGTCTTCCAGTTTTTGCAGGTCACCGTGTTTTTTAACCAGGTCGGAATATATGGCCTGCACCAAGTCATTATCTCTACGTTTACTTATAAAGCTTACATCTTTATCATCCTGTAATGGCTTAGGAACCACTGGTTTTTTAATTGCATTGTTCGTCCGGGGATTTTGATTACACGAAAAGCAAAATATCAATATTGTTATTGCGAGATATAAGGTTATTGGTTTCATAGCAAAGTATAGGTTTTCCCCTATAAATATAGACAAGAAAACGCAGCATTTTAAAGCTAACTGTAATCTACAATCTAACCCTTATAATTATTCAGTTCGTCAATAAGCCCTTTGCTTAGCCGGTTAAAATAACGTTTTACACCATAGCCCATTACCCACTGTATACCCTTTGTGGCATTGGTTAAAAATACCTCGTCGGCTTCATATAAAATATCGGGGTTGATCTGTGCTTCAGTAAAAGGTATATTCCCTTGTTTGGCCAGCTTAATGATCACCTGGCGCATCACTCCTTCCACACAACCTTCGCTCAATGCCGGTGTATATAAGTGGCTTTTATACCAAACAAAAATATTGGAGCTGCTAGCCTCACATAAAAATCCGTTTTGGTTAAGCAAAAAGGTATCGTCAAGTTTATTCTGTGTCTTAAATAACCCGGCCATTACATAGGTAAGGGAGTTACAGGTTTTAATGTTAGACAGGTAATTGGTTGGTTTGGGCAATTCCATAAAAATATCCATGATCAGGCCCTTATCATTCAAAAAGTAACGGGGTTCATCCAAAGGTTGCAACTCAAGGCAATAACCCATTTTATTTTGCGTGGGTGTATACAAGCCTTCAGAATCACGGTAAACCGTAAGGCGTAGGCGGCCGTGCTTTATTTTGTTGCGGGTAGCAAGCTGTTCCACTTTATCCCTTAAAAACCAGGTGTCCATTTGCGAATAGCCATCAATTTTCAAGGCTTTCATTCCGCGTTGAAGCCTGTCAGCATGTAAATCTGCAAATTTAAGCTGGCCCTTCATCAGCCGCATGCTTTCAAACAACCCATCTCCGTATCTGAAAGCACGGTTAGTAATTGTAAGCAGTCGGTTGTCGGCGGGTAACAGTTCGCCATTAAAATTGATAAACAGGGGCATCATAAATTAACAACAAATTAAGCGTTTTGCTCTGTCGTAGCACCCGAATATTTGCGCCACTTTTGTAAAACTGTATCAAAGTCCTCTGGTAGAGGCGCTTCAAAATGAATATATTTTTTTTTCGTTGGGTGGGTAAAGCCCAAGGTTTGCGCGTGAAGCGCCTGCCGTGGCATTAGTTGAAAACAATTCTCAACAAACTGCTTGTATTTACTAAAAACCGTCCCCTTCAATATCTTATCACCACCATAGGTTGCATCACTAAATAAAGGGTGACCAATATGTCTCATGTGCGCACGTATCTGATGTGTGCGCCCGGTTTCTAACTGGCATTCTATCAGCGTTACATAATTCAGTCGTTCTAAAACCCTATAATGAGTTACAGACCATTTTCCCTTTTCCGGGTCATCATAAATAGCCATCACCCGCCTGTCATTCACACTGCGCCCTATATACCCCGTTACTGTTCCATCCTTCTCAATATCGCCCCAAACCAATGCAAGATATTTACGTGTAATGGTATGATCAAAAAACTGGCGGGCAAGGTAAGTCATTGACCGCTCATTTTTACTGATAAGCAGCAATCCGGACGT
>JAQBOK010000105.1 GCA_028288085.1 Mucilaginibacter sp. | reverse complement strand
TTGTTCTTTGTTCTTCAGTAATACAAATGAGTGCTCAGCCGTTTCCCTTGCTGCTTTACGGTTGACTTCGGTTAACTCTGTTTTTGATTCCACATCGGCATTAATAGATTTAAACGGATTTTCAAATAAGCCCAGTTTGTATTTAGCTTCCAAAACCCTGCGACAGGCCAGGTCAATTTCCTGCTGTGTTACTTTGCCCTCTTTTAAAGATTTTTTTAGCGTAGTTAAAAAACCTTCGCTTACCATATCCATATCAAGCCCTGCCTTTAATGCCAGTGCCGATACCGTTTGCAAATTGCCCAAACCATGTGCCGTCATTTCGCTCACAGCGGTATAGTCTGACACAACAAAACCCTTAAAGCCCCATTGCTTGCGCAGCAAATCAGTTAGCAGCCATTGGTTGGCTGTTGCAGGCACGCCATTAATAGTATTAAATGAACTCATAAAACTTCCGGCCCCGGCATCAAGCGCTGCCTTATAAGGCGGCAGATAATCCTGGTACATCCTTATCAGGCTCATATCAACCGTATTGTATTCGCGGCCAGCCTCGGCTCCCCCGTATAATGCAAAATGTTTTACGCAAGCCATCACCGCGTCACTTTTCATCATGTTGTTGCCCTGGTATCCCCTTATCATTGCTTTAGCTACCTGCGAGCCGTACCACGTATCTTCACCAGAGCCCTCGGATATGCGGCCCCAGCGTGCGTCGCGTGCAATATCAACCATTGGCGAAAAAACCCAGTTGATCCCTTCGCCTGTAGCCTCAGTAGCGGCGATATGGGCCGAACGTTCAATCAAACCCATATCCCATGTTGCCGACATTCCCAGCGGGATAGGGAAAATAGTGCGGTGCCCGTGTATTACATCAAGCCCAAATATTAAAGGAATGTGCAAGCGCGAATTTTGTACTGCAACTTCTTGTGCTTTTTTAATATAGGTGGTTCCCCACACGCCAAATATCCCACCTACTTGCCCCTTTTTAATTTTTTCCTCAATATCCTTGTTCACAACCGAGCCGGTGGTGCTTTGCCCGCCTGTAAGCAGGTTTAACTGTCCAATTTTTTCATCAATCGTCATTTTAGCCATCAGGCCATTAACAAAAACATTCATCTTTGTATCGACGTTCTTTGTTTGCGCTATAACTGCACAAACAGGTAAAGCCAATGCTGACGTTAAGGCAATTTTCCGGAACAACCGGGTTGAAAAATATTTCTTCATTTTATTAAAAACAAGTTTTAGTAAGAAAAGGACCATCCTGATAAATGTATATTCATTTAAAAAATGTCCCCGTTAAGAAATTTATAAAATTAATTTTGAAATTGGTCTTCTCTCCATATATATAATATGGTGTATTTTGAACACAATAGTATTTATTATAATTCGGATAATCAAAGTATTTTTGTACAATAGCATAAAATGTTTACTAAACAGGAACTTATAGAATTTTGCGATAATGCACGTAAAAATTATCTCGATCATATATCGATCGACTGTGTAGTTTTTGGATTTCACGAAGGCCAGCTGAGAGTATTAACCTTAAAAATGAAAAATGAGGAGTCGTGGTATCTGCCCGGCGGGTTTATGCTTAAGGAAGAACCGATAGAAATGGCAGCCAATCGCATCCTTAAGGAGCGTACAGGACTTGATGAGATATTTTTACAGCAGTTTCAGGTTTTTGGCGACCCTAACCGGTCAAGGCCGCACCGTGATATGTATAAAGACATCTTGCCCGCATCTGAAAATTGGTTCACCAACCGGTTTTTAACAATAGGATATTATGCATTGGTTGATTTTGTAAACGTGAACCCCACTCCTGATAACCATTCTGAAAATTGTGCGTGGTACGACCTGACCGATCTGCCTGATCTGAAATTGGACCATGCCCTGATATTAAAAACAGCGCTGGATACTTTACGCCTGCAACTTAACTACCAGCCAATTGGCTATAACCTGATGCCAAAGGAGTTTACCATGCCCGAACTGCAAAAGCTATATGAAACCATCCTCGATAAAAAGCTCGACAGGCGCAATTTTCAGCGCAGGATGCTCGGCTTCGGTATTTTAAACCGATCAGAGGAACCGCGTAAAGGCGGGGCACATAAAGCGCCCTACCTGTACTCGTTCGATCTTGAAAATTATCAGAATGCCCTTAAAGAGGGATTAAAAGGCGGATGGTGATTTGATTCCGGATTTAGCCTGCCTGAATTTTGAAACGCTAAATTGAACATTCAAAATCCGGAATAATATTAACTGTTTGAATGCAGCGCCACCCCGTTCCCTTCGGTGTCAATAAAAAATGCCATATACCCTATCTCATCATTGATCTTTGTTTTGGGCATGGTTACTGTTCCGCCTGCACCGGCTACCTTTCCAAGGGCCTCATCAAGGTTCGGATTGCCGTTAAAATAGATCTTTGCACCATCGGCACTTGGCTTGTGCATTGGCCCTTCTACCAATCCGCCCGACACCTTTCCGTGCATGTTTTCATAAGGGAAAGAAACCATCTTCATACCCATCATTTCCATAGGGTCGCCCATGTCAATTGAAAAAATAGTTTCATAAAATTTTTTAGCCCTGGTAATATCGCTTACCGATATTTCAAACCAGTTTAATGTGTTTACTGAGCCGTCCATAGTTTTTAGTTTTTTTGAGGTTTTATAATATGATTTGTTTAAAGGTATGCTTTGGTGATTAAGTTAATATGCACTATAGGTGAAAGAATAAATTACTTACAGCACCCCACAAACCTAAGTTGATTAAGGCAAAGGGAGGGTGTGTGAATACGACAACCTTAGGGGTTGATTGCGCCAATCATATCACTTAACTTTGTTTACAACAATTATAAAAATCAACACCACATGAAACACGTTTCTATAGTTATACCACAGGGCCCTATTATACTAAGCAGCGTAATAGGTACTTATAAAGTATTTACGTTTGTAAACCATTACATGCAGGCTATGGGCAAAAGCCCCGTTTTTGACGTGCACCTTGTTGGTTTGAGCAAAGAGAATGAACTGTATGGCGGCTTGTTCGCTATCAGACCTGATTCAATGATCAGCGACGTAAAGAAAACAGACCTGTTGATGATACCGGCTTTCCAGGGGGACCCGCGCGAAGCAATGGCACGCAACCAGGATTTTATACCATGGATAGTAGAACAGTATAAACATGGCGCCGAAATTGCCAGTTTATGCACCGGCGCGTTCTTACTGGCGTCAACCAATTTGCTGAAGGGAAAAACATGTACAACTCACTGGCTTGCCGCGGATACTTTTAGGGAGATGTTCCCGAATATCAAATTAATGCCCGAAAAGCTGATTATTGATGAATTGGGAATATACTCCAGCGGAGGTGCCTATTCATTTCTTAACCTGGTAATTTATCTTGTAGAAAAATATTGCGGGCGCGAAGTAGCGGTGCATTGCTCAAAAGTTATGGAAATTGAGATCGACAGGGATAGCCAGTCGCCTTTTGTAATTTTTAGTGGGCAAAAGGAACACCAGGATGAGCCTATAAAAAAAGCCCAGGTATATATTGAGCGTAACGTTGGTACCAAAATATCTGTAGAAGAGTTATCGGCTATGTTTGCCATCAGTCGCCGTAATTTTGAGCGCCGGTTTAAAAAAGCCACCTCTAATACACCGGTTGAATACCTGCAGCGCGTAAAAATTGAAGCTGCTAAAAAAAGCCTCGAATCGGGACGCGAAAATGTAAACGAAGTGATGTATGCTGTTGGTTATTCTGATAATAAAGCATTCCGCAATATTTTTAAAAAGATAACCGGGCTGTCCCCTATCGAATACCGAAATAAATATAACCGCGAAATGGCAGTAAATTGATCTGGAAACACATCACCCCAAAACTTAATTAAACTTAAACCTGGCCGCTAAAGTTGGGTATACCTGGAGTAAATTTTCATTGATCAGCACGTGGTAATACATATTGATCTTTGAGCCTAAAGAAAACTCATTATGGATCTTGAACCACACCTGCGGTTCACCAAAAAATGCGACCCGCTTACCACTCTGGTTACTGGTATAACTATCGCCCAGGTTTTTGTTTAGGGTATATAACTCCAGGTCGCCGCTAAATTCAAATTTATAGTTCCAAAAACCCCGGCCCAATATAATGAGTACAGCAAATCGTGGCTTGGCTTTTTAAAATTGTTGTAATTATAGGATAAAGATGTGCTGAACCATGCCCCCTTCCACCGGAACGGATAAACCGCCCCCAACGAAAAAGCATTGGTAATGTAATAGGCGTATGAGCCCGGTTCTGCAATACCAAGCCCGCCACTGTATTGCACCTGCGCATATACTTTGAGCTTCCAAAACCTAAATGATTGCGATAACTGGGTGTAAAATTTCCCGATATTATTATTAGAGCCATTAAGGTCACTTTCTGTCTTAAGCGAAAACACAGCCTTTAAAGAAGTGGTAAGCCAGGAGTTTGATATGCAGCCCAGGTATATCGGCATCTTCGCTATCAAAGGTTTTGTGAACGCATCGGCCGAAATACCCGCACATTTTACATTCTTCAGAATTACTGGGAACCATTGCGCTCAGTAATTTTGATTGTGAGTGCATACCTTAATAATACCAATTTGGCCTTCTGTTTTATTCTTAGATATTAAAAAACTTAACTCAAAGCAACATCTTTTTAAGGTATCACGTATTAATAAGTCTATGCGTGGTTATATCTTTATCCCGAAATCAATTTCGTGTACAATGTGCAAGCATTGTGGTGCCCGCCCTGTTATTGCGCTGGTGGGGAGGGGAGAATATGTAGTAAAATGTCCCAACAGCGATTCACATTATCAAACCGATGCCGGATTGATAGATATTGAAGACTGGAACCGCCATAATATTATGGCAATTGAAGAAGAATTAGAACATGCAAGTATGATAGCCTGCTATGATAGTCAGCTAAATTACACACTGTTTTTGCCGGTATAATTGACTTTATAGTTTTTGACCAAGGGCAAAACCCCTCGACTTGCTGGCATAAATAAGGTTACTTCAAAACATTCATCCCCCTGCTGGCTTTTAATCTTTCTGATTTTTTCTATTCGCAGAATAAAAACATCTCGCTGTTAATCAAATATTTATCCTGATATTTTTTTCAAATAATAGTGTTGCATTGTTATCTTATAATTGATAAATTTAAATATTCGTTGTGTCCCGCCATTTCAAAAGGAACTTGGCATTTTATACCTGCATTATCATAACTTCTTAAAAAATTTCGCCTATGATTAACGTATACGAGGACATTCTTGCTAATCCAACCTATTTTAAAGAGCTTACTGTAAAAGAAACTCTTTTGGTTAACTACCAATGTCCGCAAATGGAAAAATGGGTTGACTTGTACAGCCATTTCAACCACATTATTTATACCATAAGCGGAAAGAAACTATTGAACACCCCAGCCAAATCCTATACGGTAACGGATGGAAGTTTGATCTTTTTAAAAAAAGGCGCCATCAGGCAGGGCAGGTTCTTTGATTCTGAGTGGGTTGTAATTGTTTTTTGTGTGCCTGATAGTTATTTACAACAATCGTTAAAAGAATACCGTTCGCAGGTACCTATTCATTCAATCCCTGCACCAGAGCAAGATGCTGTAATAGAAATTAGCACAACCGAAACTATACATTCCTATTTTTATAGCCTTCTGCCCTACTTTACACAAAAGCCGCCACCGCCCGAAAACCTGCTTGAGTTAAAATGTCGCGAGCTTATTTTTAATATCTTTTCAGATCCTGCAAATGCGGGCCTCCTGTCATATCTGATCAGTGTGAGTGATTGCAGTAAACCCCCGCTGCCTGAAATTATGGAAGCTAATTATACATACAACCTTTCCCTGGAAGAATTTGCCAAAATAGGCCACCGTAGCCTTACCGCATTCAAAAATGAATTTTCAGCAACTTTTCATATGTCACCGGGCAAGTGGCTGCTGCAAAAAAGATTGAAGTACGCACAAATGCTGTTATCCATTTCGCAAAAAAACATAAACGAAATTGTGTACGAAAGTGGCTTTGAAAGTCCTACACATTTTAGCCGGGTATTTAAATTAAAATTTGGCGTTGCCCCCTTGCAATACCGTAAGCAGCTTTCACATGCCGAACATGCATAATTTGAAATAAAAAGAATTATGTTATGAATATGAAAGCTATATGAGGCCCATATCCTTAACAAAATGCTTAGGTAATCTGCTTATAATTACTTTTTTACAGTTGTTTACTTTGTAAATGATGGATTGCCTTCACAGATACTTTTTTCGCCTTTAAGGGCTATCCATAGATCGGGAATACATTTAACTTTGATATGGCAACTATATACAGGCTATGTAAACTTAAACCTTTAATATGCTTTCAGAACAATTACTCACTCTATTTAAAACCAGCCTTCGCGGGCAATTGATATTACCGGAAGATGCCTGCTACAATGATGCCAGGAAAGTGTATAACGGCATGGTAGATAAAAAACCAGCCATAATTGTGCAATGTGCTGATGTGGCTGACGTGATAGCTTGTGTAAATTTTGGAAGAGACAATAATTTACTAATTGCTATAAAAGGAGGTGGGCATAACGGGGGCGGCCTCGGCACCTGTAATGATGGCCTGGTGATTGATTTGTGCCACATGAAAGGGATATATGTAGATGCAGCTAATAAAACAGTTCGTACAGAAGGCGGGTGTACGTTGGCTGAGGTTGATCATGCCACTCATGCTTTTGGACTCTCGGTACCTGCCGGCGTTTTTGCGGGCACTGGTATTGCCGGGCTCACATTAGGTGGCGGCCTTGGTTATTTGACACGCAAATACGGCCTTTCCATTGATAATTTGCTGGAAGTAAGCATGGTGCTTGCTGACGGCAGCTATGTACAGGCATCTGCAAATAACAATCCCGATCTGTTTTGGGCTGTTCGTGGGGGTGGAGGCAATTTTGGTGTGGTAGTTTCCTTCCTTTTCCAGGCACAACCGGTTAGCGTGGTTTATGGTGGCCCTATGTTTTGGGAAATGGATGACGCAAAAAAAATAATGCAATGGTACAGGGAATACATAAAAGAAGCACCTGATGATATTAATGGTTTTTTTGCCTTTATCACGGTGCCCCCAGTACCACACTTCCCCGAAGCTTATCACAACAAAAGAATGTGCGCTATAGTTTGGTGCTACACAGGTAATATGGACGACGCAGAAAATAAGTTTCAAGCTATCCGCGACATTAAACAACCCGCTATAAATTTTGCAGGCCCCATTCCTTTTCCCGCTTTACAGGGCCTGTTCGATCCGCTTTTACCACCAGGACTGCAATGGTATTGGAAAGCAGATTATGTAAATGAGCTAAGCGACGAAGCGATTGCGCTTCATATACAACATGCAAGTACACCACCGGCATGGCTTTCGGCAATGCATTTATACCCGGTAAATGGCGCCGCTGCACGTGTTAAAAAACACGAAACAGCATGGCACTACAGGAATGCCACCTGGGCAATGGTAATAGCCGGTGTGGATGCAGATGCCAATGGTAAACAAGCTATTATCAACTGGACAAAAGACTACTGGAACGCATTGCACCCATACGCTGCAGGCGGGGCTTATGTAAACTTTATGATGGATGAAGGCGAAGAAAGTATTAAAAACTCCTATGCAGATAATTATAAAAGGCTTGCTGAAATAAAGGCCAAATATGATCCAAATAACCTGTTTCGCATTAATCAAAATATCAAGCCCGTAAAAAACGGACTTGCCCCTCCATAAACATGCATGTTTAAAAATGCTTTGCTGATTGCAACAGCAAAGATTAGTTTAATCAGTTAATCAATCATTAATTCAAACAAAAATGTTATGAAAACGAAGACTTATGCCCTGAATTTTAATGTTTTAAAATCAGTACTGGCGGCTATTTTATTCATATCTGCAATAAGCGGATGCCAAAAATTCGGAACCTTTCCTGGCAACGGGAATCCTCATGGCTCCATAAATTCAGCAATGGTATTGATATGGAATGATGCAGCTACACAAGCGGTTACACGTGCAGGCACCGGACCAAACGGCCCATTGCCGCCTATGCCAGAATCTTATATCTACGCCCAGGTAAATGTGGCAATGCACGACGCGCTCAATAGCATTTCTCCAAAATACAAAACCTATGCACTTCTTAATACAGTTGATAAGGAAGCTAATCCTGATGCCGCTGTCGCCAAAGCTGCCCACGATATCATCGTTGCACTATTGCCTCCCGAAACCGCTTATGCAGATTCGTTGTACCAGGTTTCTATAAATGCTATTGAGAATGGAAACAATAAAACTAAAGGTATCAATATAGGCCAGGAAGCCGCTGCAGCTATGCTGGCCAAGCGTAACAATGATGGATACGCCACCGCGCAAACACCATATACCGAGGGCACTTTACCAGGTCAGTACCGCTTCACACCACCGTTTGATGGCCCTCCCTTTAATGGCTTTGCAGCTGTACCGGCATGGGGAAAGATAACACCTTTTGGAGTAGCTAGTGCATCCCAGTTCAGGCCCGGCGCACCTTATGCCGTAAACAGCCCTCAATATACTATAGATTATAATGAAATAAAAGGTCTGGGTGCAGGCATAAACAGCACAAGAACAGCAGATCAAACTCAGATAGGTCTTTTCTGGTTGGAAAATTCTCCGCTTGGGTGGAACAGGATAGCCAGAAACCTGATAATGCAAAAAAAGTTGGACGCGCTAGCAACAGCACACCTATTAGGGGTATTGCACATGGCTTTGGCCGATGCCAATATCAGTTCGCTTGAAGCGAAATATTATTATAAGTACTGGCGGCCTATAACCGCCGTACAACTGGGTGATACCGATGGCAATCCAAATACCGCCGGAAACCCCTTGTTTAGCATACTTTCTCCCCCTACGCCGCCAATACCCGATTACCCGTCTAACCATGCAGTAAATGGTGCTGCAGCGGCCCAGGTGCTTACTAACTTTTTTGGAAACAATCTCAGTTTCTCGGCAACCAGCAGTTCTTTACCCAATGTTACCCGCCACTTTGGCAACTTTGTGCAGGCAGCGCATGAAAATGCATTAAGCCGCATTTATGTTGGTTATCATTTCCGCAACGCTGTGAACAAAGGCGAAGCCCAGGGATACCTGGTAGGTGATTATGTATTTGATCATGCCTTGAAAGAGTTATAGAAACCAGGAATTGAAATGGCCCTGCCCTCTCCTTCATGTGGCTTTATGCCAAGTGATGGATAGGGCATTAATAATCCCTTTTGTAATGATTTTATTAACCACCGAACAGAAAATATATTATGTTTTAAGGATAGCTGCAGCCATGTGCTTTATCGGCCACGGCGCGTTTGGTATCATCACTAAGCAAATTTGGTGCAATTACTTCGCAGTATTTGGCATAGGGCATGACATGGCTTATCAACTAATGCCATTGTTGGGTACAGTTGATATTTTGATGGGAATAATAATACTGATCTATCCAATACGTGCCGTTGTAGCATGGCTGATCATATGGGGAACGATTACGGCCTTATTGCGCCCGCTATCCGGTGAACCTTTTGCCGAGCTAATAGAACGCGCCGGTAATTTTGGTGCACCGCTGGCACTTTTACTGCTGTTAGATTGGAGGGGGAAAAACGTAAAACGCTGGTTCACAAAAATCAACCCTGATATCGACATTGATGGTGCAGCACTATCAAGCATTACTACCTATTTGCGCGTTATCGTATTTCTACTTTTGATTGGTCACGGATGGCTCAACCTGATCGAAAAGAAAGGACTGTTAATTCAATATACATCACTTGGCTTTTCAAATCCGGGCAGCACTGCACATATTGTTGGCCTGTTAGAGATACTGGCAGCATGTATAGTATTAATACGACCTGCACGTTCATTATTGCTTATTTTTTTGATATGGAAAATGGTAAGCGAACTCTTTTATCCGCATTACGAGATCTTTGAGTGGGTTGAGCGCGGCGGCAGTTATGGCACCTTAATAGCTTTGTGGTTTGCGCTGAAATCCAATGCTATAACCAATAGTGCGATGAACATGAGCAGACCCGCTAATAAGTTGAAATTTATAAGGTAGCATTAGGGTGATTGTTAGCCGGTTTACTACCTGTACCCCATAGCCTGCATATCAAACAATTCGGCATAGCGGCCACCTTTTATTAATAGCTCTTCGTGGCTGCCCATTTCTACCAGTTCACCTTTTTCCAAAACAAGTATACGGTCGGCCATGCGCACGGTACTAAACCTGTGCGAGATCAATACTGCGGATTTCCCTTTGGTTAATTCAGCAAAACGCTTAAAAACTTCAAACTCTGCCCGCGCATCCAACGCCGAAGTTGGTTCATCCAGTATCAGCAATTGAGCATCGCGCATGTAGGCACGGGCCAAAGCCACTTTTTGCCATTCGCCACCTGATAGCTCTACGCCATCCGCAAATCGCTTACCCAGCATCTGGTCATAAGCGCCTGGTAATTTGGCAGCGAGTACATCGGCCATACTGCGCTGCGCCGAGGCTTCAATCAATGGGCGGTTTCCTTTCTGATCAATTTTACCTACTGCAATATTTTGTGCAAAAGTCATCTGGTAACGTAAATAATCCTGGAAAATGATCCCTACATTAAAGCGCAGATCGGCGAGGTCATATTCGCGCAGGTCAATACCCTCCAATAAAATACGACCCTCGGTGGGGTCATACAGGCGGGCAAGCAATTTCACAAGGGTAGTTTTACCGGCACCGTTCTCCCCCACCAAAGCCAGTTTTTCGCCCGGATGAAGGGTAAAACTTAAATGACGGTTGGCCCAGCGTTCCGAATTTACATAACGGAAACCTACATCTTCAAAAGTAAATCCCTGCTGCAATGTTTTAGGAAACGGCAATGGATGGGCAGATGCTTTAATTTTAGGGATGATCTCGAAAAACTCAAAAAAATCGCGCAGGTAAATTGCACCTTGTGACACTGCTGTGAAACGGGTTAGTATCCCCTCCAGCAAGGTGCGTAACTGCCTGAACGAGCCAGCCAGAAAAACTAACTGGCCAATGGTCACGGTGCCATCAACTGCTTTAATAATGATCACTACGTAAGCAGCATAGTAGCCCAGGCTACCCAATATGGCAAAGAAAGTACCCCACACAGAACGCCGGATAGACAGCCGGCGGTTATCATCATAAAACTTACCAGATAGCTGCCTGAAACGCTCGACTATAAAACCCGACAGGTCGAAGATCTTTACTTCTTTCGCCGTTTCATCACTGGCACCCAGGTAGCGCACATAGTCAAGTTCGCGGCGCTCGGGTGTTTGGCCGCGGGTAAGCGCATAACTTTGATCGTTAAAATATGATTCGCCCAAAAAGGCGGGGATTATGGCAATAAGCAGCAGCACAATGAGCCATGGGTTAAATGCCATTAAACCTACCGCCAGGAAACCCATAGTGATGAGGTCCTGTACCTGGCTCATTACCTGCGACAGCAATATGGTACGCCCAACGGTTTGTTGCCGCGCACGTTCCAGCTTATCGTAAAAAATGGAGTCTTCAAACTGATCAAGATCTAAGGTAGCTGCATGCTCCATAATCTTTACCGAAGTATGATTGCTAAAAAGATCACCCAATAGGCTATCCATCAGAGTAATTGCCCTGCTGAGCATGTCAGTCAGTATAGCAAGCGCTAACTCAGTGGCTACCAATGCCCATAAGTGATGATTGCCTGCCGTGTGCGAATGGTTCAGTTTTATTACCTCATCAATAATCAATTTGCCTACATACAGCAAAGCCAGTGGCATGGCCGACCGCAGAATGCGAAGCACCGACGTAACTACCGTCATCCAGTGGTTGGTTTGCCAAACTAATTTAAAAAAGGCCGGCAGGTTGTGTAGCGCTGCCAGGCGTTCTTTTAATGTTAAAGGTTCTATTCGCGTATTTTTGGGTGGGCGGGTATTCAATAGTCTGATCTTTCTTTCTTAAAAATTTAAGTAAATTTATGTAATTTGCTGCGATGTTTTTAGTGCCAAACAGCTTTGTGAGCAACAAATGACATTAGAAAACATCGACTTAAAATAATACTCAATAAAGTCTATAAATCATATAGAATAAACTTTACATTTAGCAGATAATTTAAATAGATGTTTAAACAGATAACTTAAATGAAAGTTATACTTTTGCATCAATTATTTTAAACAATTAATAATTAAGAAATTACATGAAAAAAATCATTTTACTTGCTGCAGTTGCACTAATGAACACCGCAGTATTTGCCCAAACGTGGAAAGTAAATAAAGCGCATTCGCATTTTACTTTTACCATTACCCACTTAGCCGTATCTGATGTTGACGGTGTTTTTAAAGAATTTGATGCAACTATCAGTTCGGCAAAACCCGATTTCAGTGATGCTGTTTTTTCCTTTACTGCCAACACAGCTTCTGTAACTACAGGTGTTGATGCCCGCGACAATCACATTAAAAGTCCTGACTTTTTTGATGTAGCTAAATATCCAACAGTTACTTTTGTTAGTACTTCTATTAAGCCTACAACCGCTAATCACTACAAATTAACAGGTAACTTAACTTTAAATGGTATTACCAAAGTAGTTGCACTTGATTTATGGTACCGTGGTACTATTACCAACCCTATGAGCAAAGCTCCTGATGCAGGTTTCCAGGTTACAGGTACTATCAACCGTTCTGATTTTACTTTTGGCAGCAAGTTTGGTTCTCCAATGCTAAGCGACGAAGTTTCTTTCAAAGCTGCAGGCGAATTTGACAAAGTCAACTAAAATATTTAATTGAATTATTTCAGAGCGCTCCGGTTTTTCGGGGCGCTTTTTTTGTGGCTTATTATACTCTTTTAAACACCATAGTACGGCCGAATATTTTGAAGTGCCAATAGCCTTTTACTTTAAGCAACCCCTGTTTGCTGATATAGGCAGAGGCGCTCCATTCTTTTCCATTTTTAGCGTCATAAATAGTTCCGTCTTCCCAGGAGTTACTTTTTGTATCATATTTAAGATCGTCTAATACATCCATGCCTAATATTTTGCGGGTACGCATTGATGGATTGGGGTTTTTAGCATCAGACCATTCACCCATTGGCTTACTGGGATCATCCTTAAACCATATAATTTTAGCTCTAAAGTGATCTTTATCCTTATAAACCTGTACAATAAGGTTTTTCTCTGATGACATCCACTTACCACAAATCTGATCACAACCTGGCACAGCATCGGCATGGGTACCGACACTTAAACTGATAAAAAAAATGAATGCGAGGCACTTAAACATATCCCTTTAACGAATAACTGGTGGATCTTGTTATTTGAAAACAATCTTAATGTGAAGTTGATTTAGAATAATAAAAATATTTTCTGCGGGATTACCGGCACAATAAAACTACCTGTTTACTACTGCTTCGCAGATCTCGATCCATTTTTGCGGAGTCATTTTTGCAGCTAACTCACCTATCAATTCATAAGGGATATCATCCATCTTTTTGAAACGGATACACGCCTTACCCATATCCAGTTTTGCTTTAGAATGTTTTGGATATTCGGCAACAAACCAATCCAGCACTTTGCTACTATTATACACACACATGGCATGCAATGCGATAAAATTCTTTTGCGACCCCAGGTTCATATAGGGCAAAGGCAGTTTAGGATTGCAATGATAGCCTTTGGGATATAAAGAATGAGGCACCACATAGCCCAGCATGCCGTAACCCATTACCTCTTCAAATCCATCGGGCAGGTTCTTTAAAATTGCTTCTCTTATTTTACTGATAGCTTCTTTCCTGTCGGCAGGGAGATCGTCAATATACTCTTGCGGGTTTTGGGCAGCGGATTGCATGGTTGATTTTATTTGCATGAATTTAGTAAAATAAACTAATCCATCAAATAATTTACAGTAAGCAAAATGGTGTATCTCCCATACAGTTTATATATTTGAAAGAAACCTATATTTTCATCTTCCATGAAGAAATTACCACTGCTGTTCCCGCTATTAATACTTTGCGTAAACGCATCCGCACAACAAAAATCTATTTACCATAAAGGCTGGGTAGATTTTAACAAAAACGGCAAAATGGATGTATTTGAAGATCCCTCGCAACCTGTAAATAAACGCATTGTTGATCTGTTGAGCCAGATGACCGTTAATGAAAAAACCTGCCAGCTGGCTACTTTATACGGTTACAAACGGGTGCTGAAAGAAGAAATGCCGGCCGAATCATGGAAGAACGAAGTTTGGAAAGATGGCATTGCCAATATAGACGAGGAATTGAATAACCTTACGTCGCACACGGATGCGGCGCCAACGCAATACTCCTACCCTTACAGCAAACACGCCGCGGCCATCAACACCGTGCAAAAATGGTTTGTTGAAGAAACCCGCATGGGTATCCCCGTTGATTTTACTAACGAGGGCATACACGGCCTTAACCATGACCGCGCCACCTCACTGCCTGCCCCTATTGGCATTGGCAGTACCTGGGACAAGCAACTGGTGCGCCAGGCGGGCCGAACTGTGGGCCGCGAGGCTAAGGCTTTGGGATACACCAATGTTTATGCCCCCATATTAGACCCCGCCCGTGACCAGCGCTGGGGCCGTGTAGTGGAATGTTATGGCGAAGATCCTTTCCTGATAGCCGAATTGGGCAAACAAATGACCCTGGGCATACAGGAAGAAGGCGTGGCATCAACCTTAAAGCACTTTGCTGTTTACAGCGTACCAAAAGGTGGCCGTGATGGCGCCGCGCGTACCGATCCACATGTTGCACCGCGAGAGATGTACCAGATATACCTTTACCCTTTTCGCCGGGTGATACAAGAGGCACATGCCATGGGCGTAATGAGCAGCTACAACGACTGGAATGGCGAACCCATAACCGGCAGCTATTATTTTTTAACTGAACTATTGAGGCAAAAATTTGGCTTTACCGGCTATGTTGTATCAGACAGCGAGGCGGTTGAATATCTATATTCTAAACACCATGTAGCGGGTGATATCAAAGAGGCTGTGCGCCAGGCTATAGAGGCCGGACTAAACGTGCGTACCAACTTTACCATGCCGCAAACTTACATTATGCCGCTACGCGCCCTGGTTAACGAGGGCAAGGTATCAATGAAAACGCTCGACTCCCGCGTAGCGGATGTATTAAGGGTAAAATTTGAATTGGGTTTGTTTGATGACCCTTATGTAAAAGACCCAAAAGCAGCCGATAAAATAGTGCACAACCAGGAAGCTACGGCAATGGGGCTAAAAATGAACCGCGAATCAATGGTGCTGCTTAAAAATGAGAATAATTTGTTGCCATTAAACAAAAGCAACATTAAAAATATATTGGTAACCGGTCCGCTTGCTGCCGAAACCAATTATGCTGTGAGTCGTTACGGCCCGTCGCACAACCCGGTAACCAGCGTTTTGGATGGCATTACTAGCTATGTTGGCAAAAATGCTAAAGTCACTTATGCCAAAGGCTGCAATATGATAGACGCCACCTGGCCCGAAAGTGAGATCATTGAAACCCCACTAACCGTACAGGAACAGGCAAGTATTGATTCGGCTGTAAACCTGGCCAAACAGGCTGATGTGGTGGTAGCTGTTGTTGGTGAAGATGTGGACCGCGTAGGCGAAAGCCTTTCGCGTACAGGGCTTAACTTGCCCGGAAGACAGCTAAAACTGATACAAGCCCTACAAGCCACAGGCAAACCTGTAGTAATGG
>JAQBOK010000364.1 GCA_028288085.1 Mucilaginibacter sp. | reverse complement strand
CCTTTCACTAACCCTCAAATAAAACTGACTATCTGTTTCCTTAACCCGGCCATCAAACGAGGGATATGGCTGTTGTGTTTTCTTCAACGCCGCGTCAGCAACAGCCGGCTTGCTGATGGTATTGGGTAGAAGTGCTTTGGTGAATTCTATATTGTTGACAATATTCTGCACAAACTGAGCTTTGGCAGCATTGGTATCCACAGCAATTAAATTACATATTGCATCCGTATCACGCTGCACAACAGCTTTTATCCATAATAAACCGTTATCAGCCCTCGTATTATCCAATGTAGCATCCGATGGTACATTGACGATCACCAGGCCCGAGGTGGTAAGGTTATTGGTTTGGTCTGTTACTGATTGATTGTTGAATTGCAACCAGTTGTTATCGTTAAGATAATACCAATCAACCTTTGTCATATTTTTCAAAGGGTTAGCGCTGCCATCAGATACCTGGAACAACAAAGAGAAGGTTTCATCAGCATTCGCATTACTTAACCCTATCCACAATTCGCCGCCGTTATGGCTAATGTTGTTATTGGCTAGGTTGGGTTTTCCGTCATCCAGGTTAAATACCGGCAATAACGCGAGACCATCATGACTAATTTGATTAATAAAAGGGTGCATCTCGCGGTAGCCAAAAGGTTCAATATGATAATAAAAGTTACTGCGTAAATTAAAAGTACTTAAAGTGGTTTCGCTAAAGGTGATCGTATCTTCTGCTGAATAAGTAACATACATTGCCTTTGCTATGGGAGCAGGCGCCGGCTTTACCGTACCCGGCACAACATTATAACTGTCTATCTGGGTCGGTTTAGCAGTATCATATATTACAGTAACAGATGGTTTAGGTAAATTATTTACGAAAGTACTTAGGTTGTATGCCGTACCTGCAATTCCTAGTTTGATAAAGCCATCAATCGAAGTAACCGTATAATCTCCATTAGGTGTGAAATCCATTGGTGACCGGGCGGTGTTAGTAAAATCGGTAGTAACTATTCCTGAAGCGTCAAGTGCTGCCGACCCGCTGCCCACGGGCGACCAGTTACCTTTTCCCAATGCAAATAAACTTACATTGGTACCTGCTAACGGCCCCTGCTGCCAATCGAAATTCACAGATAGATTAGTTAATTTTTTCTGAAATATTTCTTTGCTGCCGATAATAAAGGAGGCGTTGTCTTCAGGGAAATCACCAAAAGGTTTAAACGGTTTGGCTGTATTTATTTTACCATCATCATTTTGCAGGCTCAGGTTCTTAACTTTATCAACACTTACCGAAATAGTTACTTTTGTTATTTGCGGTATTTTTATTTTTTGGTATGATGCATAACCCGTAAGTATTAGCTGTACCATTGGAAGCAGCTGTGTAAAATTACCACCATGTATTTTTGATGAATAAGGAATAATTGCCGGGGCATCTCCATCAATTGTAAATGATAGTGAAAATGTGGTGGCACTGGTTACGTTGGGTGTATACTTACTTACTGTGTACCAATTCTTTTTACCGGTAAGTTGAACACTGAACAGTTCTGACAGGTCGGCATTGGCAATGCCGGCTAAACTATCGCAGGTAAATAGCAAAACAATAGTTCGCGTACCCTCATTTAAGTATAGCGCGTTTGATGATATGGCAAAACCTATAGCCGCCGTTGGCTGCATATTTTGGGGACTCCCGAAGGGAAACCAGGAATTATCAGCGCTTAATAATTTGCCCCCCTGCCCGTCTTCTGAATTCGTTATTAGGTAGGCAAAAAGTGTTCCAGCGCTAATGTCTTTATTGAGGTATATTGATCTTAAAGCTTGTACCTGTGCCGTCTGTACCACCGTATCATCTGTAAGCGAATAATACAGATCGTTATTATTGGCATCTTTCCCTGCTTTAAAAGAAGTACCTTTTGGCAACAAATACTGGTTGATATTTTTCTGCAGTTCAAAAACCAGGTGGACATAATCAGCTACCGCTGCATTATTTTTGAGTTGTAAAACACTTTTATAATAAAAGTCGAGGTGCTTTTTGGTATAGTGGTTTAAATGTTTTTGTGCAAAACTGAAGAGCTTTAAAAAAGTAAGATATAACGCATAATGTGGCGCATGAGTAGGATAATTTGACAGTGTTTGGGCCAGGTAACCAGGTGTGCGGCTCACTATATTGATAATAGCATCAGTAAAAGATTGCAATGCTCCTGTAAATAAATTATGAGTCAGTATATGGTTTATGTCATCCTGCACAACCCCGCTTAAAGTGATTGGATATGCGGTTACTGGCGGGGTAATATTAAACGGCGCGCTTAATGCAGTAATATCAAAATTTTGAGACAGAACAATGGTATCAACCGGGATTAAAGGGTCAGTAAGTGCAGAAGTATCATCGATGAGTGAATTGGTTTTAAACAGGTTATAATATTGAAACAATACACTCAATGGGCCCGCAAGCTTGGACGAAACGGAGACTGATAAAAAGGTATAATAATCAATATCATCACTCAATTGCTTGTAAGCCTGGTCAATGGCAGATGCAACAGAAAATACAAAATCAAAAACGATTTTAAAATCGTCCTTCTTGTCGGCATCAACGGTGTCACTCGTTATCCTATCATTTAAATTTTTTATAAAAGGTGCATAATCTTTGGTATCCCAATCGGCAACCCATGAAATAACTACGGCAACATCGTTGCTCATCAGTCCCTGCCAGTCGCCGCTAATGGCATTGGTTAGATCATAATAATTTAAATAAGCACCATATTTTTTAGTGAACAATATAAGATCTTCAACTTTACGCTCATCTACTTCGGCGGCATGAGCCAATAAAGCATCAAGGGCACGTTGTGGTTGACTGGTACCACTATAGGAAAGAAGCCGGGTATCGAAACAATTATTTGCCATTAGTGTATCTCCGTTCCTTCGTTTTTATAATATGGATATACAAAATTGAACCTTGAATTTGTGGTGCGTACGGTGTAGCTGATAATGAGCAGGATAACGCCATTTGTTTCCTGGCTATCATCAACCTGCACCGAATACAGATCAATACGTGCTTCATAATAAAGTATAGCCGTTTTTATCATCTCGCTGATGTAGGTCTTAAAGGTGGTCGTCATGGGTTCAAAAACCATTTCGTCCAGGTTACAACCATAATCCGGCTGCATCACCCGCTCGCCTTTACGTGTTGCCAATAAAATTTGCAGACTTAGCTGTATGTCGGCCTCATCACTCGTCATTACCATGCTATTGGTAACATTATCAAATGATGGTGGAAATCCCCAGCCTGTTCCCAAAAATGAATCTGCCATATTAACCTCCTATTATTACTGTAGGGCAACCTATTATTATTGTGCCGCCATGCGCTGTAATGTCGCCCATGCGCGCGGCGGGCTTTCCGCCTATCAGTACCGTTGTTGAACCCATTGCTATCGCGTCAGGCGGCCCTGCACAGGTGCACATATCGCCCACACAAGCTGCGGGCAAACTGCCTATTAGTACTGTGGGGCTACCCGGCGGAAGTACCGGCCCGCCTACATGCGGTACCACCCCAGTGAACAAAGGACATACGTGCATATCTGTAACGCGTGCTGCAAATGGCATATTTTTATTTTAGTTATGATTGACTTTTTTGATTAAGTTTTTATTTATGTGTAAGACATAATTAACCTGTAAATCAATCTATTGTATTAATTAATCATCACTACTCCACCCTTAATTGTCGCCGTACCCGACCCTTCCACACTTACCGATGGTGCAGATATTGTTGCGCTGCTGCCATCTGCACTAATCGAAGTCCCTCCGGAACTCATCGAAAAACTGGATGAAGGGCTCAGCGAAATATTTACTGCCTCAATAGTCAGATCTCCTGTAGCCTTTATCTTAATATCAGCCCCGCTTTCTAAACTAATTGAAGATGAATCCATTGTGATCTTGTTGTTGTTCTCATCCTCCAGTTGTATCACACCATCCTGCTCACTAATAGTTACTTTTTTACCCGCCGGTGTTTCAATCTTTACGGACTTTTCCGAATCATTAAAGATCATTTTCATTCCGCTGCGCGAGGTATAACCCTTTTCGTCATTTTGATTGGACGCCTGTAATGGGGCCGGTTTGGCACTGCTGTTTAACATACCCAGTACAACGGGGTGCCTCGGATCATTATTTAAAAAACCTACTATAACTTCGTCACCTATTTCGGGACGAAAAAAAGTGCCCCGGTTATTGCCGGCATCCAAACATGAGATTCGTGTCCATATCCCATCTTCACCCGCATCAATTATTGGCAGCCTTACGCGAATACGATCCTGGCTGTCAGGGTCATTTTCCAGGTCGGTAACTATGCCTATCTGAAGCCCTTGTATCGCAGGCAGCATATCAGCAGCGGGTGGCGAACTTACTTCAGGCTGCTTTGTAAATAATTCATTTGACAAGCCAAACTGAACATCTGTAGACCAAAAACCACCTGCAATTTCATGCCGCACTCCAGAAACAAATACTTTTCCATTAAAGCGATCGCCTACCCCGCCCAAATTGATCAGATCGCCGGGATTTAAAGAACCACCGTACCCACGAAATCGCACTCTGCCGCGACAGCGGGACATACGTGCCTTCAGCAAACGGGCGTCCGCTAAGTTTTGCAGTTCACCCTGTGTGATATCTTCGCCCGAATTCACATCGTATTCATCAATACCCAACACATCGCCAAGATCACTACTCGAAAGGTTACCGTTCTCTTCAAATCCGGGTTCTTGTGCATTTGCTGTAGTAATTTCCTGGTTAGAATAATCCCATGTTTTGGCAACAATACTTTGATATTGATTGCGGGCGTCAATATCAGCATCAAACTCAAGCATAGTTGCTCCAAATACAGCATCAAGCACTGTTGCCGTACTAAAATCGGGTTTCTTCGCTGTTACCTTCCCATTATCCACCACGCATAGTTTACCATTCGCATCCATGCGCGACAGAATAAAGTCCCAATCCGTGCAGTCATACTGTACAATGGATTCCAATTGGGTGCCTGTATCTTCAATATCGCTATCCAATCCATAAGCATCTATAATCTCTGCAACGGCATCGCTGTCCTTACTATCATAAAAATATTTATTCTTGCGGGCTACAGTCATCTTCACTGTTTTGTCCCGGCAATCGAGGATCAACAGAGGTGACCCTTTTTCCCTGATTTTCAAACTGTGCCTTAAAATTATTCCGTTGAAAACTGTAGTCTCATCTGAGTGATAGCCAACCGTAACTTCTATCTCGGAACCCGGTATCAAAGTGTCCTCGTTGCTTAATGCAAAATCCTGAGCCGAGGCGTCACCGTCATATATCACCAGCTTTGCCATAGGTATCCGGTTAATGTCTTTATTAACATTAATCGAAACAACCTGGTAAACAGAGCTCAATACATTACTATTCACTTTTATGGTAAAAGTAACCAGGTCAGTTTCTTGTGTTCCGGGTAATGATTGACTTACAGGCATAATTTATTTGGCAAAAGGTGGAAAAACAAGTGTAGATCCCGGTGTTAAAATTTTAAAGTCGGTGAGCCCGTTATATTGGGCAACCTGGTAATAATATTTACTGTCGCCATATTCACGGTAGCAAAGCAAAGGAAGTGTGTCACCTTCTTTTACCGTACGGATATAGGTTAGATCAGGAGAAGTTTTACCATCATTAGCCGATTGCTTGGGCCAATCAATTACCGACTGGAAAGTACAATCTGCGTCGGCGCGTAATGGCGTTCCATCCGGGTTAAATAATTTAAAGGTTAATGTCATGCTTATTAACCGGCAATTATAGAGTAATGGCCCCCATTGTAACTGTACAAAACGTGGCTGATGTATTTTGCCATCGAAATTATAAACCACGCTTTTAAACTTCTCATAATCCTTAACTACACTCGGCTTGTCAGTTGGTAGCCCCGGCACTGCGGGGCCCGATAACAATCCGCTCCCTCTTTTTATTACACCCGTCCCGTCAAACAAAAATTTAAAATTGAGCGATTGCGGATACTGTGTATTATAAGTGGTAACGGGCAAGCTTGAACCTGGTGGAATTTTGATATTAACAATCGTTTCATAAGTGATTGCATAAGATTCGGGGTTTATCAGCACATCATAATCAAGCGTCTTGCCATCTGTTCCGGTGGCTTTTTTGCCAAAACCAGCGTCAGTATACGCTATAAGCTTCATCTTTTTTAATTCGCCCAGAGCCATTATCGTTCAGATTTTTCTTTTAAAATTTCAAGTACCTGCTCCACGCACCTGGCAACAATCGCTTCGCTATCAACAATTGCGGCTGCATTTGAAGATGGCTTATTACCATCTTCCTGCACAGTAGCGGTAATTTGCAATTCGCGTATTTCTATAGGCATAATTCAGTGTTTAATGGTTAAAGTATTTGTTATCATATGAGTTAAGGCACAGTGATTTTTGAAACCGGTGCAGCGCCTGCAAGCGCGTTGGCCACGACACCAATAACCGCCGACGCTGCCGACGATACATTCATTGATTTGTAATATTCATATCGCAGCGTCATGGATTCTATAACGATCTCACTCTGCTCAGCGTTAAAGGTCGAAATGTCATATCTCATTGGAATAGCGTTAACTACATACCAGGACGAAACCGGTAAATGCTGTTCATCCAAAAGTGATACCAGCATATTTATTGGCTGATAATTGAAATTTTCAATTGAATCCTGGCACCATGCGGTAACCCCTGAAGCAATTGTCATCCCACGTTTCAAAACCAGGTCGCTGTACCGGCTACGTGACGGTAGGCGGTGCACAAAACGATTTTCGCCCCCCTCGTTATAGGTATCCATATCTACATCAACGGTTAAACCTGTGACTTCCTGGAAACGGAGATCATTAGGCAATGCCGGAACTATTTCAAATGACACCAGGAAATGAAAACCGGTAAATGGGTAATCGAACATGTTATTCGTTTTGTATGGTTAATCCTTCATGTGCAAGCTCAAGGCTTTCAATAGCCACATCGTTGCCATCAGCCTTCAGATCTGTTGAGGTTACTTTTGTTGGCCATGCATTTTTAACTTTCCATACTACTACTGGTGCCAGGGTTTCATCAAGCAGGCTGATGGTGATATCACGGCGTTCAACCGTGTTCATATTGATGGTATTGAACCAATTATAAAACTCGTTATCTGATTTAAACACACCCCGCTTAAGCGAAATATTGCTGAATTTGCGTTGACCCGGCATTTTTATTTTGTGATATTCCGGGCTCGCGCCATCACGGTATTCTATTATATCATTCGTTATATCAAGTCCGCTTACATCAGTGAAACCAATGCGCGTACCGCCCCAGTCGACACTGAAATGAAACTTTGGTAGTGGGTAATTAGCCATAATATTAATTTTTAAAGATGATGAACTGATTATATTTAAAACTCAAATAGTTATGCTTGCTGCTGTATTTGTGAAAAACGCAGGATGATAAATTCAGCTGGGCGAACAGGCGCCATACCTATCTCAACAATCAATTTCCCGTTGAGGATATCATCAAATATCATGGTTTGCCCCAGGCCCACCTTCACATAAAATGCCTGCTCAGGTTTTGAACCGGCCAATGCACCTAGCCGCCATAGATTGGTTAAATAGTTTTCTATCATAGCCCTGATACGCACCCAGGTATGGCCATCATTGGGTTCAAATACAAATTGCATGGCAGCCAATTTTACAGACTCTTCTACCATAATGTAAAACCGGCGTACCGAGATGTACCTAAAATCGTTGCTACTGCCATCAAGGGTGCGGGCCCCCCAAACCAAGATACCTTTGCCGGTAAATGCCCGGATAGCATTGATGGACCTCCCTGATCCGGGATCAATATTGAGGCTTTGCTGCAATTCATCCGATATCTGGAATGTAGCCTTCGTTACGTCTAATACCCCCACATTAGCGGGTGCTTTCCAAACTCCGCGTGAACCATCAACAGCAGCATAAATACCTGCCATTGCAGGTGAAGGGGGCATTACAATTGGAAACTGTGTATTTAATGCTGTTTTTAATGTATTGTACCCGGAAGAACTATAGGCAGCGTTACCGGGAGTATTAACATCCTTTAAAAAGTGTCCATCAAATGCTCCCGCTACCGGGGCGGCGCCATCCGTAATAGTGTGATGTGCAATCAATATTTTACTCTCATCGTAATCGTATGAATACACAGTTTTCAGATTTGGAAAATAGACCGCACCGTAATTAATGTTATTAGGATCAGCAGGGGTTAAAGTATTTCTAAAATCATCAGTCACGCCTTGAAGTTGAGCAGTGGTTATTAATGTTTCACCAGTATCATACATATCCATTATACAAAACCTGTCCTGGAGGCTTCCACACTGGTCAAGAGCATGGGCCTGAAGGCTGAGATAATCGGCATTACTGGCCATATTCTGCCCTTCCGGAAAAACAATAAGCGTTGGCTCTGATTCTTTAGCAATGGCTTCCAAACCAACGCCCGTGCCTGCGTTATAAAAATCCGTTAAAACAAGTGCATCATTTATCGCGGCTTTATAAGCCCCAATGGAAACGATGTAACAAAAACCACCGCCATTCGCATAAAAATGCCTGATGGCCGAATGCATAATGTGTCTTGATTTGGTATTGGCCGCAAATGCAAAGCTTATAGTATCGGTAGAAACTTTGCCCGATATTACCTGGAGATATGTGATCTGGATACCCGTTTCGAGTTGCGCTTTCCCAAAATACAACTCATATTCCAATAAGGAACTGATCTTTGTTGGCTTATTAGTCAAATCATTCCCGCTTGAATCCTTTGCTATTTGTGTATAGCCGATAAATGCCGGAATAGCTGTAGCCACCTGCGCTATGGATGGCGGAAATGACGGAATTTCATTCACGTAAACCCCTGGAGTTCTGAGTGTGCTTTCGTTTATTTGTGACATACCTTATTGATTTTAAATTAGTAATTGAGAAAAATTTCGGAACATGGATAAGTATCCCCGGCTTGTTTAATATTAGTGAGCCTTTGCGGGTCGGCACAAGCTATAGGGCTATATTGATGGATGCCTAATGTTAATGTTAATTGCAGAGGCGTATCTGTTAACGGTATAGGTGTTTTCGATATAAAAAAACTTTGCGTAGAACTTACTGTATTGGCAAACTGGTACTTGTTTAGTGGTACGCCAATAGATCCGGCAGTTGGGCTTACTAATGTGTATTTCCAAATAGTTGCCCTGTTTAAAAAATAAATAGAATACTTAGGCGATAAAAGTAACGGGGTGCCATCAACTAATTGGGCTGGTGAAGGTACAGCGTCGTGATAAATATCAATTACGCCAAATGTAGTTCCGCCACTTAATTCATCATTAATGTAAATCCACTGTGGCCGTAAGCCGTTTACAGTCAAAAAATATTTTCCGGTATCAAGTGATGAAAGATCAATTGTAAAGGATGGGACTGCGCTATTGAAATTGATTATTTTCGAAATAAAAGATTTATTGTAAAGTCCGGTACCCGTGTCATATCCCAAAACTGATATATCCGCGTGGCTTTGAGGGGAGTCAAACCGATAGGTTGATTTAGTTGGCATCCATTGCAATACGTCGGCTGCTGTTGGATATTGGTTAGTATCTATCTTAACCCAATGATTGGCATCTGTAGTGCCAAATGGGCTACCTGCATTACTACTAAGAATGGCACAAAAAACAGTGCCTGTACCATCCACAACCAAATCTCCTGGAATATAGGTGGATGCAGACTGGTAGGACAGTATTTTTGAAGAAAGGAGATTTTTCCCATTGCTCAAGTTGTTGTTCCGGTTTGTGAAATAATAAATATTTCCCGGTACCGATGATGGCGAAGGCAGATTGGTATAATTGAAGAACAAGGAATTATGGAGACCCATGAAAAAAGTCATCTGTAAACCAGCGTCGATCTTTGTAAATGGCTTTAAGGATATTGGGTTTAAAGCAGATTGTACCCCTGTATAAGGTTCTGTCTTTAACCCTACAATCAATTGATTTTTATATTGCTTTGCGATAGCTTTGTGGTTACTGATCACCTGCTGCGTTTTAACTGAAGGGGTTATAGAAAAATCAGGGCACAATTGGTTTGCATAAAACTGATGGAGCAGTTCAACAGTAAATAAATTTCCAAAATCTACATTTATCATAAGTTCTGTAAGCTTTGATCATTAATACCAATATGTTGAACCAAAGGTGCATCGCCCTGAACAAACTCCTCACTAATAGTGATCGTTCTGATTTTATACATTACTGAAGGCAAATATTTGGAACCAAGTATCCCCCACAGATTATTCATATCCTGGAATGATAGCGTATGCAGATCAAGGATTAGTTTTTCCACACCAAGCGGCAGGTCAGGCGAACCCAGCGGTGTAAATACGTTTTGATATTGAAAAAAGCGGATAATAAAGGATAATCGTTTTAACGATTCAGTATAGGAAGATAAATTCACCGCGAAAAGCACATATAAGTTAAGGTGGATCCTCGGGTTTTTATAAATAGTAGTATTATCTTTTCTTACATAGTTTTCAGGCGATTTGCTTATCCTGTCCTCTTCTATATTAACCAGGGTTATAAATGCATTAGATGGCAACCCGGCCCCGTTTACCCCAGCAGAAGGATCATTGTCATTCCATGCAATATTGGCCAGTTGGATAGCCGAAGTGCCGTCGGTTATATTCTGCTTCAGCCGCAAATAACCATCAAGTTTCGTGTTCAGGAAATTTAAAACAAGTTCGATCATTTATATCAATTATAAATATTAATGAACCAATGCCCGAGCCATATAAAGAACCACAGCTCACAAGAAATTATTTAATTAACAGGAAGGTGTAATATTATTCTAAAAGTAAAAATAGGCCCTTGCTTATTAAATATGCTGCGTAGTTCTACTAAAAAAGCATAAAGACAAATGCGTAATTCTACGTGACTTTAAATAGCCCATACAGGAAGTATTTATTAAAAATTTACAAATTATACCGCAGAGAAATTTATTTATAATTTGATCATAAATAAGTTGGGTAACTATATTATATAAAGGAATTGTTAAAAACCAAAGAACGGGAAAGAACAATGCCGCACCTGGTAAATAATCACGGTAGTTAAGGTAAGAGTGAGGATTATTTATTTAACCTTTTATAATCATCCAAAGTATCAATATCTATATTTCCCAATGGAAATGGAATTGTAACAAGTAATTCAGGATACTGCTGCATAATTTTCTTCGCACCTGAATCGCCTTCTAATCCGAGCAATTGGGTGAAAAGGCTTTTATGAAAAAGTGCCGGAATGCCGATGGTATCACCGTATTTACTGGCAACAATTGGCTTGTCACCCGCTTTTTGTGCTGCAAGCAGATCATTTAATAGCAATGATGTGATAAAAGGCTGATCGCACACCATCAAAATGGCAGCATCAGTGCCTGGGGCTATACGCTGCAATGCGGTTATGCCACAGGTAATAGAAGAAGCGATACCAGTTTGCCAACTATCATTTTTTACAACGTGCAATTCCGCAGTATCAATTTGATTTCTCAATAATTCAAAGCCCGAGCCTAACACTACTATAATCGATTGGACAGATGCATGCCTGGCCATATCAATAGCGTGCTGTAACAATGTTTTGCCCTGGTATACCAACAGTTGTTTGGGCCTGCCTAAACGGCTTGAACTGCCGCCGGCTAATATAACGGCAGCACAATTAGTTATTGGATATTCGTTACCCGGTGAAGCCATTCAATTATTAGTGAATAATTGTTCTTTTATCTACTTCCCAAAAGGAGGCTGCCCGTTTAACTGCCGGTATACCGGCAAATCATTACGAGGTTTAACCGATTGGTGAAAATTGGTACAGTAATAAACCTGCAGGTGCAACTCGGTAATACCATTGCGTACAATTTCTATATCAGGCAGTTGCTTTACATTGTCAAAAAATGGTTTTACATCAGCATCCACATAGGGTTGATGTTCCTGCCCAATAATAATGGCATCATCACCAATCAATGTTTTTGGATCAACCAAAAAAGCAAGGTTGCGCGGATCATTACTAAAGCAGATAATTTCCTTTTTCCCTTTCAGCGCCCAATCGGTTTTGCCCGATAACCACCACCTTGTATTTCCGGCAAATATTTTTTTATTTTGAAGCCATCCCTCCTTTTCAAAACGAGTCATGATATCATCATAATCAATACCCTGTATAGTTGGATCAACAGTATCTCCATGAAATTTGTTCACCACCCATTTTGGGCCATAGGATTGCCAAAAACCTGTAACCATGTGTGTACCTATAACTCCAATAGTAATCACTGTAAAGCAAACCGAAAACCTAAGCCAGCGCCTGGTACCCCTACCGGCCAAACCACCTGCAGTTATTTTTTTATCGATAGCAAATCCCAGTGGTATAAACAGCATCATATAACCGGGAGCCTGCCAATGAAAATGATATTGCAAATCGGCCCACAAAGTAATTACCGTAAAGAATACGATTGGGAGTATAGAGAGCCAGAAGAAAAAGCTGTAAGGTTTTGAGGTTTGTCGAAGTTTAAAAGACCTGTAAAGCTCCCGAACTGTCGGAACCCAGATCCAGGGAAGCAAATAAACCGCCTGCCCTAAAATACTTCGCCCAAACCATTCCGGGTGCAGCTCAAATTTACTGCCTGTACCGGCCCTTGAACCCTGGAAAACAAAAGACACCCAATTGTTATTATAGTTCCACCAAATAACCGGGAATGCAATAATAATGGTAATCAGCACTGCCAGGTACGGGCCAGGATGCCAAAGCCAATGCCGCTGCGCCTTATTCGTACCTACAAACATAAATACCCCTGCAAAAATAAACAGCACGTGATATTTACTTAAAGTAGCCAATCCCAGGCATATGCCAGTCAATATCCATAATAACCAGGTGCGACGGCTGGTTCTTATTGTTTTAATATCTACATCATCACGACCAAACATCAGTTGTACCATAAAATAGATACTGGCGAGCCAAAAGAACATCAATGGAGCATCTGGCTGAAACCAGCAGGCAATGGCCACCGTGAATACAGCGCTTAAATTCATTACCACAACGGCCCAAAAACCCGCTTTAGCCGTAAATAGTTTACGCGTTATCAAAAACAGCAACCAACTTGTGCCAGCAAATAATACAACTGCGGGGAACCTTAAACCCAGGTTGTTAAGGCCAAATAGTTTTATGGTCATCCCACTTAGCCAGAAAAATAATGGTGGCTGGTCGAAATAGCTCCACTCAAGATGCATGGCGCCACGGAAATAATAGGCCTCGCCGTTGCCGAGCCCAGTATAAGCAGCTATAAAAAGACGTAATATAAATGTTATAATTATCAGCACAAGGGTATAAAGTGCCGCATTAGCTTCGGTTAGTTTCTTCATTTTAAAAACCGGGATATTTTCCCAGTCTGCAAAGTGAACAATTCTTTAAAAGAATCACGAATTATTATTTACTTTTTTAGTTACCTCTTGCCGGTTTAAAAGAAAGTTAATTTCACCTCAATCCTTTTTCCTTTAGATACTTTACCAAATTGGCTGGGTGATCTGTTTGTAAACCCATAAACCCTTTTGCAATTGCTTCGTCCCAAACCTGCGCGCCCTCATCTTTACTTTGGATATCTGGCCATGCTGGTAAATTCATATCACGGGTTACAGATACCATATCCCTACTGTATTCCTTCCAACTGCCATCTAGCAGATCGGGTTTTGCCTGGTTGATAAAGGTCTTCATACTTTCCACATCTTTAACACTATTTGGCATACTAAGCATCAGAGGCATATTGGGAGCGGCTTTCTTCCAGTCAATCAGTTGCTGTATTCCGTTTATATAAACCAGCACTTGTTTTTCCATGCCATATTTTTTCAGCATTGCATAGGTTACAGCCGGGTCGGCCTGTTTAAAATCAATATAGATGTATATTTTATCCTTACAAAGTGTAAGTATTTGCTCAAATGTTGGCACATCGTAAGTTTTATTATTAGTACTATCGTTGCTTCTTACTTTAAGTTGTTTAATTTCATCCAAAGTCATATCCTTAACGGCGCCTTTCCCATTGGTCATGCGGTTTACTGTGGCATCATGCATACTCACTAAGCCGCCATCTTTGGTAGTTCTAAGGTCTATTTCTACATAATCAACATCGTTTTTGATAGCTTCCGCATAGGCCGCAAGTGTATTTTCAGGATAAATTACATGATCGCCACGATGAGCTATCAATATAAACTTATGCCTGGCAGCAGGAGGCGGATTAAGCTGGGCATTTGCATTTTGCCATATAGAAAAAGCAATGAATAGTACGAATAATTTTCTCATTTGGTGATTATTTACTTAGTCCGGTTTTCTCTTTAGTCATCATAATTCCAATAGCGCTCGCTACCTCATGACCAGCACTGGCCTTGAAATCGAATCCTAATAACTTTGATATGCTTTGGGCCAATTGTTTGTGATAGGTAATAGTTTGTGTTTTTATTATTCCATCTGACGGGGTGTCAGGACCAATAACAGCGAACCAGGTTTGCTCAGAGTTTTTAATTCCCGACCCGTGACTGCGCCAATTATCCAATGGCACATCTCCTCTTCCATGATCGCAGGTAATGATGAGTGTGGTCTTATCTTTGTATACCGGGTCTGTTTGCACATATTGCCATAGTTCCTGCAGGTAAGCATCTTCCTGGTGGGCCTGGCTTAAATACATTTTGTAGTTACCGGCATGTGCCATATCATCTGTTTCATCAAAAGCAAGATATAATACCCGGGGTTTATATTGTTTCAAATATTCTTTGCCAAACTCATAGGTCATGCAATCTATACGTGTGTCGCCAAGATAATGCGGTTCCTTGTGTTGCAATTCGTTTAAAAACTTTAAACGTTCGCTTGCTTTCGCGTCCTCAAAATCAACATAGCCGGCATTCACCTTTAACCCCGAGCGTTGAACATTAAATATAGCAGGAAACACCTCCCACGAGGCAAAAACCGCCACCTTGTTCTCAAACCCTTTTTGTTTATTAAGGTACTCCAGTACATTTGTGTTTGGGTTTAGCACAGGGTTATTACTGTTCATCCGGTCATCTGGAAACCCTGTAAATATTTCGTTATAGCCGGGGTACGAAAAATGGTATTTATTGGCTACCTCATCACAATTGCCCATGTCTCTGTCGCCATATAATTGTCCTTCTGTTAATAATGTCGACCAAAAGAAGGGCATCAACAATTTACGGCGCTCATCCCCTGTTTCTGCCCAGAATTTTTTCCACATCTCTACTTTGCTATCTGTGTATTTGGAACTAATTAGGGCAGAGTCAGCACCGCGGTATAATTCCTGCCAACGGAACCCATCAAGCGTAACAATGATCACATTTTGTGTTTTGTGGCTTTGTGCAAATAGTTGGGGAATAGTTGCAAGAATTAAAAACAATAAACTTAATTTTTTCATAAAAAATAGTTTTGAGCAATAACAGCTTGTTTACAGCACAAAAATAAAGGCGGGAGATTAAGCCCACCTTTATTGAAATTTAATTTAATAGTTGTTGGTAATTTATCAATTGTTAATAATTATTACCCATGAGTTTATTTTAATAACCACATCACGCCATTGATGTCATCGTTACCTCCATATTGGCTAGCTAAAGCTGCATTGTAATTGGTAGTATTAGCAGTACGCTCACTTGATGGATATTGAAAACGCCAGGCAATACGCTGACCGTTATCGGTACCGGGGCCTGTTGTAAATGTTGGCACCCCAGTTCTGCGAAAGGTAAAATATGATTCTAAGCCTGAATGGCGAAACAATGCAAGGTATTTTTGCTGCAAAATTTGTGTTAACCCGGTTGCACCCGATGTATATTTTATTTTGGGTTGAGCATAATAAGTAGTCCAATCGGTATTTATTGTATAAGTATCATAGTTTGATGCAGCTTTCACATCAGATGAGCCCGGGCGGTAAAAGTAAGCAGTAAACACACCAGTATTTGGAATGCTGTAATAAGCCATTGATGCCTGTATACCAGCTACATAATAAGCTTCTGCATCGCCGGTTGCCCAGCCGCGGTTTATTCCTTCGGCAATGTTAAACATTAGTTCAGGGTAACCTATTTGTATGCTTGGCTCGCCGGTATAGGTTGAATAATAATGCTTTCTGTTGATAAAGGAATATTTTTGCAATCCGGCATTGTTATACATCACACCTAAATCCAGACCAGGATCTGCACCAATAAATGATGTAAAAGCAGTAGGACTTTGGTGTAAACTATCTACATTATAGCGGGCTGGCTCTGCTGTTACATAAACCCTTGGGTCTTGAAGTTGCGTAAGTAAGCCGATATAAGTTTGCGATGAGTTCTGCCTGGAACCATTTTGTCCAAAATTATCAGGGTTTTGCGGATAAAAATTAGATGGAGCAACAAAAACATATTGCAGGTTATCTGCAGAGCTTTGCATTAAAGGATATGTGTTTGGATTTCCTACGATAGAAGCAAATTGTGAAATAACATTCATATCTGGATCTGATATAACTTTCTTACTTAATTGAAGAAGTAATCTGATATGCAATGCATTAACAGTCTTTTGCCATTTTGTTAAATCATTACCAAAAAATATATCACCGCCTAAAGTTGATCCTAACCCTGTACCACCCAAACTTGGTTTTTGAATTAATTGTGCAAGATCTGAATTTGCACTCTCCAACCAGGCTAAAGACTGTATCATTACTGCTTTTTGGGTATCATACTTAGGTGTAAGGTTTGTTAAACCTTGTAAAGCCTGCGTCATCGGGATATCCCCTCTCTCCAAACTCATTTTGCTGAATAAATAAGCTCTGAAAAACTTACCTAATGCCTCATACGGATTAATAGCAGCGCCCCCGGAAGCCGCGGCCTGAGTTTCCATATCCACAACATTTTTCAATGTAGTATAATAATCATTTCCTGAGCCAAAATCATAGGTGTTATTACCGTAGTAGTTATAGTTATAAATATAATACTGGCACCAAATCTCGTTCTGGCCATCAGGAAGGTCAACCATACTGTTTTCAACGCCGTTAAATAACAGGGATGCCGGAACGCTCAGAGGAACGTTGGGATTTTTAGTTAAATCCTCGAAACTCTTTTTACAACTGCTTACCGCCAATATCATAAGTATGGGCAGTAAATAAATTTTTAATATCTTTTTCATGATCGTTATCCTATTTAAATTAGAATGAAAGTTTTAGGTTAAGCCCATAGCTGCGTACAGAAGGCGATTGTAACCCAGTGATACTTGTGGCCGAATTACTATATTGATCCAGATCCACATCTTTAAACTTAGGATCTTTGTAGAAGTACAATAAGTTGCGCCCGTAAATAGAAGCAGAAGCACTTGCTATGAAGGTTTTTTCGAGCCACTTTTTAGGAAAGCTATAATCTATGGTTACTTCACGGAGTTTAGCATAGGTTTTACTCATTAGGTTAGCTTCTGCAACATTGTAGTATTCGCTCACATACTCCTGTACAAAAGCGGTTTTTGTATTTGGACCGTATTGCAATGCACCATAATTTAAAACAGCACCGGTTTTTGAATCATAATTAGGAGCAACTCCATTTGAAATAACCACGCCCTGGCCAACATATGAACCACTATAACCCGGTTTACCAAAGTTTGACCAGTCCTGGTAGCGTGCGGCTCCAAAAGTGCCCTCGGCAGTTAATGCATTACTACCACCACGCATTGTTTTGTTAAATACATAGTCAGTTGTAACGCCTCCTACTGAACCATCAAACTGGAAACCCATACCTATATTTTTATAATGAACCCTGTTATAAATTGACCAACTGTAATCAGCATTCAAATGGCCCAGGTATTGTGGTACGGGGTTTACTAATGGTTCGCCATTTGCTCCGTTTATGATATTACCCTGCGGATTTCTGACGAAAGCTGTCCCGTAAAACTTATCGGTGCGGTCGCCTTTTTGGAAAAATGTATTATATGTTGTCTGTCCCGGCGGCAATTGCTCGTATACATCTTTAAACGTAGACCAGTTAACTAAAATATCCCAGCCAAAACCACCCATGTTTTTAATTGGCGTACCACTCAAACTAACTTCGTAACCAGTTTTCTTAGTTTTTAAAGCATCTAAGAATTCATCTGTATAACCAGTTGCTGTAGATATTGGATTATCTAAAATTTGCGGCCCATCAATATACTGGAATGCGGTTAAACTTAGCCCTAAACGATTTTGAAGGAATTTAAGATCAATACCCTCTTCATAGTTAACACGGGTTGAGGTTTTTATATTATTTTGATATAAAGAATTAGAACCGTAACCTGCAGGCTGACCATTGTATGGCTTACCCGTTGCGTACGCAGGATTTAATGAGTAGTTAGGGCCATTGTATGGCGAATTATAAGTTGTTCCATAACCTAAAGGGTTGTCAAATAAGGATGTTCCGGTACTTCCGCCAAACGCCGTTATAGTACTGAAAGGTGCAGGCCCTATTGTAGGACTGGTTGCATCTGAGCGCACATTTGAATAAGAGGCACGTGCCTTTAGGAATGAGATAAAGTCAGGTAATGTGATGTAGTCTGAAACCACAGTAGCTCCTGATAAGCTTGGATAATAATATGTGGTAACATTTTGGAATGCCGATGACTTATCTACACGACCTGTGCTTGATAGCGTGGCATATTTACCAAAGCTTAGATCCACAGAGTAAAAACCACTTAATGTTCTTAATTGCGAATTAAAGCTAGTTGCTTGTAATGGGTTTAAGGAATTACTAAATGCATACACCCCAGGTACACTTAAATAATCTGTTGATACCCAACTGGAGCTATATTTAAAGCTACGTAAGTTACCACCTACTAAACCGGATATATTCAGAAATTTATCAACGGTGTAGTCATAATTCAATTTTAACTCCGTGTTGTTTTCAAAAAGGTCCCTGCGGTCTTCGCGATAATCTCCCTTGTTACCTTCACGGCCATAAGGGTGTGCAGAATAAGGAAGGTCTTCTGTACGTAACAGGTTATAAGTATCTATTTGTGATTTTAAACCAACGTTTAAGTGGTTATCTATCTTATAGTTACCAGAAATATATCCATAAGTATCGTTTTTATAATGCCCGCGTGTCCAAACTGAAGTAAGGAAATAAGGGTTATGATAACGTGTATATTCTTCAAATTCTGATTGTACACCTACTTTACCGGGTTGCCATATCGCTTTTATATTAGGCGAGTTCACACTCCAATCGGCACCAGTCCAGATAGCCAGGTTATAAATTATACTATTTGGCCCGTATTGAACATCCGGAAAATTATCAGTGCTCTGCCTGTTAAAATCTACGCTGGCCTCAAATTTCAAGCGGGGTGTTGGATTAAAAGAGGCGTAAAAATTAGCATTGGCTATATCCAGATATTGAGAAGGGATATAACTTGTTTGGTGCTGTTGCGATACCGAAAACCGGGTAGTGTAATTATCACCGTTTGCGGTTAAAGCAATATCATTATTAGTTTGATAACCGGTCTTTAAAAAATTAGCCAGGTTATTTGCGCCCCTTGCTGTCCACGGAGTTCCCTGGCGCACGCCATTAATTACCGGACTATCATATTGCGGTATCAATTGTCCGGCAAAATATGGCCCCCAAACGTCATAGTCACTGTCTACACCACCTGGTGCGCCGCCTTTACCATCCACAAATGTATAGAAAGTATTTTCGCCCGGACCGTATGAATGCTGAACACGGGGAAATGCAACAAATCCTTTGTTCATCACGGTACTGCTGTTTATATCAACAGTAAGGCCCTTTTTGGCATTATTACCTTTTTTGGTGGTAATCAAAATAGCGCCGTTTGCTGCACGGTTACCATACAATGCTGCCGCCGCCGGACCTTTTAATACGGTATAAGTATCTATATCATCAGGGCTCAGGTCAAATGTATCAGAGTTAATAGGCAAACCGTCTATAACATACAGCGAAACAGTATTACCGCGGATGGTTACATTTGGAACACCTAATATCTCGGAAGTTGCAGCTACTGATAAACCGGCAACCTTACCAATTAAACCATTAACCGGGTTAGGATCGCGTGCAGTAGTCAACTGATCGCCATTTACCGTTTGAATTGAATAGCCAATACGCCTGGTTTCCTTTTTTACACCCAACGCGGTTACAACCACCTCGTTAAGTGATCTGCTATCAGTCAAAAGCGTAACATTGTAATTTGCCTGATCACCCATAGTGACATCCTGTGTTACATATCCAATAAAACGGAATGTAAGCACCTGGCCTTTTTCTACTGTGAATAAAAAGCGCCCGTTAATATCTGTTACCAGACCTTTTGTAGTGCCTTTAAGCAATACACTTACTCCTGGTAAGGGCTGCTTGTTGTCATCGGTTACGGTGCCACCGATCTTAATTTGTCCGAATAAGAGTATCGGGGAAAGACAGAATAACAATACGGTTATTACGGTCTTCAATTGCTTGTAAAACTGTTTCATCTGCAAGAATTTAATAGTGTGGGGAAGAGTTTTTTCATGCAGCAATACTAAACTTAGTTTATTATTTGTAAACTAAGTTAGTATTAAGGAAAGCTTAAGATTGCGTGTAATACACGTTAAGGAGGGAGAATTCTGTAACAGAGGAATTACAACCGACTTACAATTAATTAATATTCAGGCAAAGTATCAACTAATTATTTTTATATAAATGACTTATAGCCAATAGCTTAAGATTTGATATATTATGTAAAGGTTTATTAACTTCTTTTGCTTTATCATCCCAGTAGCGTAAGCGGACAAATAATTCGGCATCGGGGTCTTGTTCAAAGTTTGATGCCTCTCCTTCAGTCATACGCCCGCCCTGGAATTCAAGAGTGGCTCTACTAGCTTCAGAAAGTTGGTTATAATATTCGGGATCTTTAAAAGTAAGATATCTTTTGGCCATTACATGACTTTCAACCAAAGAAGCAAGCCTTTCAGAAAACCCGCGTTCGCGCAGATAATCGGCGCCCAATTTTTCATGATCTATATTACCAAAACCATCCATGCTTTTAGCCTCATCATTACTTACACATAAATGCCCTATATCATGAAAAAACGCGGCAAGTATTACCTCGTCATCAAAACCCTCCTCCTCGGCCAAAGCAGCAGCCTGAGACATGTGCTCTATTTGTGAAACAGGTTCGCCAATATAATCTTCATTACCGTGCTTTTCATACAAAGCGAAAACTTCATTAATAATAGTTTCGGGTTTAAAAACTGATACGTTCATATAATTGAGGTTTTTACAAATAAAGGAATTAGATATTATCAAATTATTAAATCAACGTGATGTATTCGCATAATTTATATTCAAACTTAAAAATCATTAACCCAGCGTATATAAAATAACATTTACTTAATATGTGCTGTTTAAATCTTAATTAATTTGCCGCCTGTTTGTAATACAACAATCTAAGTTTTATTTTGTGATGTACTAATACTTATATAAACAACGTTTACCAATTTTATGGAAGATGATATACTGATACAGATCAGTAACCGAATTAAAGAGCGCCGCCGCGAAAAAAACATTACCGTACAGGAACTTGCCAGTTTGGCAAATGTAAGCAAGGGCCTCATCTCGCAAATCGAAAATAGTCGTACTATTCCGTCGTTAATTGTACTGATAGACATTATTAAAGCGCTTGAGATCGATCTCAATGAATTCTTTAAGGATATTCGTACTAAAAGTAAATTATCCCCTATCCTTATAAAACGCAAAGAGGAATATGAGCACTTTGAGAAGGAACATGCCACAGGTTTCCACTACCAGCGTATATTAACACGTGTCATCAATCACTCAACGGTGGATATTGTTATCCTTAATCTTGAGCCTAATGCTACAAGGCCCCTGGTTGAAACTGATGCCTTTGAGTATAAATATATCATATCGGGTACAATTGAATATCAGTTTAATGAAGAAAAGATCCAGCTAAACCAGGGCGATTCCATGTTGTTTGATGGGCGCATACCCCACACCCCTGTAAACATGGGTAGCCAAACTGCCAGTATGTTGGTTGTTTATTTTTTTGAAGAGAAGAAAGCTTAGGGATTAGTTGATTAAGTTGAGTTTGTTAATAGAAAAGATTTACTCAACTAACTTAATCAAACCTTAACACAAATTTAGTTCGATATTAATAAACTAAGTTTAGTATTGCTCAACATTCTAACAACAAATACATGTCCATTAAATTAGTGGTTTTTGACATAGCCGGCACTACAGTTAAAGATGATCATAACGTAAGTAAGGCTTTCCAGGCGGCTTTAAAAAAATATCATTATGAGGTAGCTCTCGAAATGATCAACCCACTGATGGGTTACGAAAAAAATCAGGCAATTACGCAAATGCTGCATCTGCATGAAAATGATGAATCAAAGATCACCGTAGAACTTGTAGATGATATACATCGCGAATTTGTAAAGCAGATGATACATTTTTACCAGTTTCAACCTGGTATTGAGCCGCTCCCTAATGTTGAAGAAACGTTTGCTGCTTTACATTTATCAGGAATCCAGGTAGGCATTAATACTGGTTTCTCACGGGATATTGCCGAAACAATTGTTAATCGTTTGCAATGGCGTGAAAAAGGCCTGATAGATCACCTGGTTGGTTCTGATGAAGTGGAGCTAGGCCGCCCCCATCCTTATATGATCCAAAAGATGATGCAGGACGGTGGCATTACCGATCCGCTTGAAGTGGTTAAAGTAGGTGATACTGAAGTTGACGTTCGCGAGGGGCAAAATGCAGGCTGCAAATATGTGATTGGGGTTACCACGGGAATCTTTACCCGTGAAGAATTAGAACCCTATCACCCCAGTCACATCATTGATAATATTGCACAAGTAATTGAAATTATCGGCCAGTAGTAAATGAAACTGATAGATAAACTTAGAGCAAAAGTTGCCAGGTGGCCTTATGGGTTACTGTCGGTAATGGCAGCGATTGCTGCTTTTGGCGCCTATACCTCTATGTATGCCTTCCGAAAGGCATTTGCAGCCGGCACTTTTACAGGATTACAATATCTTCATTTAGACTATAAAGTGTGGCTGGTAATAGCACAGATCATTGGTTATACCTGTAGCAAATTCTATGGCATTAAGTTCATAGCCGAATTAAAGCCCGGGCAAAGGGCCAAATATATTCTGTTGCTGATTGGTATAGCGTGGCTGGCGCTATTGTTTTTTGCCATTGTTCCCGCTCCTTATAATATTGTTTTTTTATTCATTAATGGATTTCCGCTTGGGTTGATATGGGGTTTGGTGTTCGGCTACCTCGAAGGCCGCAGATCAACCGAGTTTATGGCTGCGGTATTATCCATCAGCCTAATTTTTGCTTCAGGATTTGTAAAAACCATCGCACGTACGCTGATGAGTTCGTTCCATGTTAGCGAATATAATATGCCATTTATAACCGGCGCTTTATTTGTTATTCCCTTAGTTCTATTTGTATTTTTATTGGAATTAATGCCCCAGCCTACGGCCGAAGACATCCGGTTGCGCACCAAACGCATGCCAATGGACGCGGCCGAACGTAAAAATTTTTTACAGCGCTTTTTACCCGGTATTATATTAACCCTTATCATTTATGTACTGCTAACTATTATGCGCGATGTGCGTGATAATTTCGAAGTGGAAATATGGGCTAGCCTGGGTATTAAGGATAATACTATCTATGCTAAAATTGACACCATCATATCGGTGGCTGTACTGGCGGCCATGAGTTTGCTCATTTTAATCAGGAAAAACCTTAAAGCCTTTAGTATCATCCATATCATGATCATTTTTGGGTGCGTGTTGATAGGTATCGCTACAGTATTATTCGCCTTAGGGATCATTAGCCCAATGGTTTGGATGACATTGGCAGGGCTTGGCCTTTATCTGGGCTATGTTCCTTATAATGCCGTTTTCTTTGAACGTTTGCTCGCCTCGTTCCATTATAAAGGTAATGTAGGCTTTTTGATCTACGTAGCTGATTCAATGGGTTATTTAGGTAGTGTAAGCGTACTACTGGTTAAAGAATTGGGACACCCCGGCATAAGCTGGGGAACATTTTTTAAAGAGGGCGTAATGACAGTAGCTATTATAGGTGGGATATGTGCCACTTTATCTTTGATCTATTTTTTGCGCAACGCCCGCAAACAAAACATAAATTCTGAAGATCAACAATTTAATATTATACCAGCATGAAACAGCCATCCGCAATAGTAATTGGCGCCGGCATTGTTGGTCTTGCAACTACCCGCGCGCTTGCTATAAGAGGTTATAAAGTAACCGTTTTCGAACGCAATGAACGGGCTATAGGCGCATCTATCCGTAATTTTGGAATGATATGGCCTATCGGGCAGGCCACAGGCCCGCTTTTTGAAAGGGCAATGTTATCGCGAAGCATCTATAAAGAAATTTGTACCGAGGCTAACATATGGCATAATGAAACAGGCTCATTACATCTGGCATATCATGATGATGAATTACAGGTAATGACTGAATATGCAGAGGCAAACCGGATTTACCGGGATTGTGCTTTGCTCACTCCTGCACAAACTCTTGATAAATCGGCAGCGGTTAACCCCGGGAGATTAAAAGGCGCCTTGTGGAGCGGCGAGGAAATGATAGTGGAATCGAGGGTAGCAATTGGCCAAATAGCCTTACACCTGGCCGATAAATATGATGTTGAATTTAATTGGAACACTGCGATCAGCGGTATACAACATCCAAAGGTATTTTCAGGCAAGTGTAATTGGGAGGCTGATGAAATATTTGTTTGCAGCGGCGCAGATTTTGAAACGCTATACCCCGAATTGTTTTTAACCAACATTACCAAGTGCAAGCTTCAGATGATGCGATTAATTGCTCAACCGGATGGATGGCGCATTGGGCCGTCACTTTGCGGAGGTTTATCTATGATCCATTACCCTGGTTTTCAGACAGCTGCTTCGTTGCCTTTGTTGCGGAAACGATATGAAGAACAATATGCCGAATATCTGCAATGGGGCATCCACGTAATGGTTTCACAAAACGGAGGCGGCGAACTCACCATAGGCGATTCGCACGAATATGGCCTGGTGCATGATCCGTTCGACAAGCAATTTATTAATAATTTAATAATTGATTACTTACATACTTTTGCCAATTTTAAGGATTGGAAGCTGATACAATCATGGAACGGTATCTACCCCAAAATGATGAACGGACAAACAGAACTGATTGTGGAAACAGAACCCGGCGTGACTGTTATTAATGGCCTTGGCGGTAACGGGATGACTTTATCGTTTGGATTATGTGAACAGTTTATTGCAGGGCGGTGACGATAATGAGGTTTTACGCCGAACGCTAAACATTCTTAGGATTTGCTGCAAATGTATGTTATATAATATTTCTTGACTTTTACTTTCACCGTATAACTTAAAACGTACTACGTACAACTAATCCCATGAGCGACAACCGCTGAGATTTTCTTAAAAAGGCAATGTTATTTGCAGGTGCTA
>JAQBOK010000089.1 GCA_028288085.1 Mucilaginibacter sp. | reverse complement strand
TCAGCACTTTTTCACTTGGGGTAAGCTGAACATCAATTTTTGTACGGCCATCCGTGCTTTCTTCTTTTGGATTGTACCCTATATAACTGAATACCAGTGTGGCGCTGCCTGTGATATTTATGGAATAATGTCCGTTAACATCCGTTTGTCCACCTGTTGAGGTTCCTTTTACCTTAACAGATACGCCCGGAATTGTTTCACCGCCCGTTCCGGTTACGACCCCGCTAACGGTTGTCTGTTGCTGAGCTTTTAAACCTACAGAAATTAGTAGCTGTACGAGCAGTAATAAAATCCAGCGCCTTTTAAATAAAAAAGTAAAATTTCGCATAATTAAATTGGTTAAAATTGGTTAAATACTATTTGTCAATCCAGCATTAAAGTCAGGTACTTGAAAATACTGCAAGAGCAATTATTTGGTTGGACAAATGAATGACATATTATATTATATGATTTGTTCTATCCATTATAAATTTTGTTCAAACGGTCATTTATAACTGTTTGGTGATGATCGGGACCGTGCTTTACTGGATTTGTCTGTAACTTTATGGAATTTCCAACAATACAACCATTTATTATTCATTTTACAGGATTACACCAATATGCAGCTTGCACATTATCACGGTTCAATTAAAAAGGCGGGTATTTGCCGGTTGAAAATATTGCTGAGCATGATTCTCATTCTGAAATTATTTAATGCTGATTCCGCCGCTGCCCAGACACTTAATTTAAAGTTTAAGCATATTAATATTGACCAGGGCCTTTCCAATAGCACTATTGAAACAATTTATCAGGATAGCAGAGGATTTATTTGGTTTGGTACGAGGGATGGATTAAATAAATATGACGGTTACCGGTTTAAAGTGTTTAAAAATAATACCAACAAAAGCAATAGCATAAGCGATAATTTTATTAAGTGTATTAATGAGGATACTGCAAAAAACTTATGGATAGGCACGAGTGATGGGTTAAACAGGTTTGATGCTTATAAAAACACCTTTTTGAACTATAAGCATGACCCATTAGATAAAGAAAGTTTGTTAAGCAATAAAATTAATTGCATATACACCGATAAAAATGGTGAATTACTTATTGGCACACCAGGCGGTATAAACAAGTTTGATAACCACAGCAGAAGATTTAAACAGTTTGGCCCGATAAGCGACCAGGCTAACAATGTTAATAGTTTCGGCATTAATTATTTATTCGAAGACAGTAAAAATAATTTCTGGGTGGCCACTAACAAAGGCGTTGGGTTGTATAACCGGGCTAATGGAACGCTATCGAACAAATTCAATCTCAATGGCAATACTAATTTTCGGCTCAGCTATCCTGCAGTAAGAATACAGGAGGACAAAGAAGGCAATATTTGGATAGGAACTGTTTCCGATGGCCTATTTGTAATTAATTTAACCCATCATACTTACAAGCAATTTTTACACAATGAAAAAGATGCCTACAGTATCAGCACAGATTTAATCAAGAGCCTGCTGATTGATAATAAAGGTAATGTTTGGGTAGGTGGGGTTAATGGCAGTCTTGATTTTTTAAAGCCATCAGGCATTTCGTTTTTACATGCGCAAAACGATCCTGGTAACCAGCTTAGCTTATCACAAAAAACAGTTTCGGCCTTATTCCAGGATAACCAAAACAACCTGTGGGTGGGCGTGCACCGTGGCGGAATAAACTTTTATGCGCCCTTGTCTGATAAATTTAATTTATTGCAGCAAGGCTCATCGGATAATAGCCTTAGCTATAATGATATTAAATGTTTTTACCAGGACAGCAGAAATAATATATGGATAGGTACAGATAATGAAGGCCTGAACCTGTATAATGAACAGCTAAATACCTTTACCCATTATAAACATAATGCCTATGACAGCCGCAGCATCAGTTCTGACGCGGTATTAAACATTACCGAAGACAAATACAAAAACCTTTGGGTAAGCACCTTTGGCGGTGGGCTTAACCTGATGAACAGGCGCGATAATACCTTTACGCATTTTGTAAACAAGCCAGCTGACGCAAACTCCATCAGCTCAGATTATGTAGCAACCACATTGCAGGACAGCGAAGGGAACTTTTGGGTGGCAACCGATTACGGGGGATTGGACCTTTTTGACCCAAAGACTTATATTTTTAAACGCCTGACGAGCGATGTTAATCAGAAAAGCTTGTATGGCAACAACATTAACGCCTTAAACGAAGACAAAGACAAAAACCTTTGGATCGGCACGGATGATGGCGGGTTAAACTGCTATAACCTTGTCAAAAAAACATTGTCGCATTATTTTGTTAATGGCGGCAAAACGCCTGATATACGGGTAATATTTACGGATAGCAAAGGTAGGGTATGGGTCGGCCAGGCGGGGCTATATATATTTAACAAGGCGGAGGACCGGTTTGATATTTATACAAACAAAGGCGGGTTATCAACTGATTTTATTAAAGGTATTACAGAAGACAGTTCCGGCAATTTATGGATAAGTACTTCGAACGGATTGAATAAATTTAACCCTGATACCCGCGAGCTGAAAAAATATAACGTAGCCGATGGCTTACAGGGCCTTGAATTTGAAGCAGGCGCATACATGAAAACCCCAAGCGGCGAAATGTATTTTGGCGGTGTAAACGGCTTTAATCGCTTTTACCCCGGAAATATCAAAATCAATCATTTTGTGGCGCCTGTGTATATAACTGGCCTGCAAATATTTAATAAGGATATTTTGCCGGGGCAGGAAAAATCCCCACTGCAAAATGATATCAGCCTAACGCACAGCATCATTATTAATTACAGGCAAACAACCCTTTCATTTGATTTCGCCTTACTAAATTACACCGCTCCTGAAAACAACCAGTACGCCTACAAACTGGCCAATTTTGACCAGGACTGGCAATATACTCATGACAGGCATGCCAACTACACCAATTTAAGCCCTGGAAATTATACGTTTTACGTAAAAGCATCAAATAACGACGGAATTTGGAATGACAAAAGTGCATACATCAACGTCACTATAACAACTCCATTTTGGGCTACCTGGTGGTTCAGGTTATTGATGCTTTTGGCTTTAGGTATAATTGCCTATATCCCGCTTCGTATAAAAAAGAAACTCGATCTCCAAAGAATAGAGGAGGACAAACGCGAAGAAATCCATAAGATTCAATTGCAGTTTTTTACTAATATATCTCATGAATTCCGCACCCCGCTTAGCCTCATCATTGGGCCGTTAGAAAAGATGATGAATGAGGATAGCCGCACGGCATTTCATCAATATTATAATACCATTCACCGTAATACAAACAGGTTAATATTGCTGATAAACGAATTAATGGATTTTCGCAAGGCAGAGACAGGTTCGCTTAAATTAAAGGTATTGCCGGGTAATCTCAATTTATTTATAGCGGAAATTGCTGAAGATTTCAAGTACCTTGTTTTGCAGAAGCAAATTAATTTACGTGTATTGGTTAAGGTCGACCTTGGCGAAACTTGGTTTGACCGCCAGTTACTTGAAAAAATAATTATCAACCTGATACACAATGCTTATAAGTATACGGAAACCGGCGGTACAATAACAATAGAACTGTACAATCATATAACCCAGTTTGAAACATCCTATAAGCACCATATCGCTGTAAACACCAATTTTCGGGCAAAAAAATATGCCTATATGCGCGTTTCTGATAACGGTACGGGCATATCGGGAGAATCTATAAACCATTTGTTTGAGCGTTATTATCGTATTACAGATGCCCATATGGGATCGGGGGTAGGCCTTGCTTTTGTAAAAAGCCTTACCCTTATA
>JAQBOK010000086.1 GCA_028288085.1 Mucilaginibacter sp. | reverse complement strand
TACTTCCCAAATGCCGGTACGGTCCAATAATTGATTAAGATAATCCCAATAATAAAAATTATAATTGGAAATTATCCTTATTTAAAAATTTATTGTTGTTTATATACTAAGATATTAAACGTATTTGCAAGGGCTTTACGTGTGCCGGGTTCCATTTGAGCCACACTTAAATATATTTTATGTGTTTTAGTATCTAATGCTAACGTTTTTGCACGTGTTTGGGTTTGCAACGTTTGTATGATACTGTAATTATCAGGGCTTTCCTGTTTAATTATGGTAGTCGTGGCATCGCCGTTCGAGCAAAATATCAGTTTTGTTTCCGGGTCATAGGCAACTGCATCTACCCCGGCGCCAATAGGTAAAGTAGCAATCACTTTACCCGAATTTACATCAATAACACTCATGCCTTTATTTTCGCGGCATACAGAAAATGCCCGCTGGTTTTTTTCGTCGAAAGCGATACCGGTTGGCCCGCCGCAGGGTGCAAGTGAATAGTTTTTAATCACTTTTAAAGTTTTGCTGTCTATTATGTTTAAACTGTTTTTATCTTCCAGGTTGTTATATATTTTCCCTTTGCCATCGGCAACCGCAAATTCAGGGCCACCACCAAGCGCAACCGTTCCTACTTGTTTCAGGGTTTCCGGGTTAATCACTGATGAATTGTTGCTCTCGCCGTTAAAGCTAAAAACACGATCAGAATAAGGGTCGTAAATAATAGCGTCAGGGCCTTTGGCATCTACAGGTATGGTAGCAATAATTTTAAGTGTTTTCAGATCAAACGCTACTACAGCATTTGCACGTCCGTCACTTATAAAACCCCTGTTCCACTTATTAACTATGGCAATGCCGTGCACGCCTTTCATTCCCTCAATAACTCCTGCCGGTTTTTCAGTTTCAAGATCAACAACGTTTACAGAAGTACCATGCGAAGCGTATAAACGGTGATTAACTTTATCTATAGAAACATAATCATACCCTCCATCACCCGGCAGGGATATTTTTTTATCTAATACATAAGTTTGAGCATGTAAAGTGCCGGCAAATAGGCAAATATTAAGCAAGCCAATAATGGCGAAGATGATCTTCTTCATAATTTAGTAAGTGATTGATTTATAAATATCGAAGTTAATTCTGTAGAAAATTTGATTTATCAGGATTTCTTTAAGTGTAACTTATAATGACCATTAAAGTTTCCTGAGCGGTAAACTATACGTAGCATACTTGGTAGAACGATGAGTAATAAAGGCAATGCAACAAGGAATCCACCAATAACAGCTATAGCCAGAGGCTGATGCAATTGTGCACCTGCGCCTATACCCAATGCCAAAGGTGCCAAAGCTATGATAGCCCCCAAAGCAGTCATTAGTTTTGGACGTAGCCGGGTTGAAATGGCATACACAATAGCTTCATCCACTCCATTTTCCTTTGATTCGGCAATATTGTCAAGTGCTCTTTGTTTAAATTGCAGGAAGGTAAAAATGGCATTTTCGCCAATGATGCCTACTATCATGATCAAACCCGTGTAGCTGCCTACATTTAATGGGGTTTGAGTAATATACAGGGCTAAAAAACTACCACCAATACCCAAAACCGCGATAACCAATATTAAAAATGCTATCCTGAATTGTTTGAAAAGAAAAAGGATTACACCAAATACAAGTAAGCTTGAAGTGATTAAAATGATCAGGAGCTCCTGAAATGATTTTTGCTGCTCTGCATAAGCGCCCCCATACTCTACATGGTATCCTTGCGGTAGGTTAACGTTACCGGTAATATTTTTTTGGATAGCTGGTATTACTGTTCCAAGGTCGCTATTCTCTAATCTTGCTGTGATTACTCCCATTGATTGCAGATCCTGTCGGTTTATCTCGGCATCACCTGCTCTTAATTCAACGCTTGCCAGCTGATTAATAGGTATAAGCTTACCACCTGGTAAAAATACAGTGAGATTTTTAATATTTTGAACGCTTAAATAACGGTTGCCAGGGTAAACAGCCCGGATAGGAACCAATTGCTGTGTTTCGTAAAGACTACCCACAACATTTCCATCTAATGCAGCCTCGGCCTGTGATTGTAAATTAGTTGGTGTAAGATTATACTGGGCAAGTTTACCGTAATTAGGGATGATGCTTACCGATGGACCTGCAATTACAATCCCATCAAACACATCGGCTGTACCTTTTACTGCGGTTACCTGGGCAGCTATTTGTTTTGATAATCTTTGCAGTATTTGCTGGTCGCTTCCAAAAACTTTTATTTCAATTGGTTGGGTCGAACTCATCAGATCCCCAAGCATATCGGTTATAACCTGGCCAAAATCTACCCGTAACGCTGGTTGTGATGCCGCAATTTTGTTCCTGATATCGCTGGTTACTTCTTCGGTTGTTTGTTTATGACCTTTTTTCAACTGAACAAGGTAATCACCTGTGTTTGGCTCGGTAATAAAGAAACCCATTTGAGTGCCGGTGCGGCGTGAATAAGCTTCTACATCAGGTTCTTTGGTGATGATCTTTTCAACTTCCTGCAGCATCCGGTCGGTTTCTACCAGGGAAGTTCCGGGTGGCGAACTATAATCAACCACAATACTTCCTTCGTCCATATCAGGCAGAAAGCCTGTTTTTAGCAGCGGGGGTATGAATATGATGACCGCAATTAACCCTAACATAATAATAATGCTCATGAAAGGACGGAGAATAAAAAAGGACACCCACTTTTGTTTTTTTACTTCGTGAACTTCTTCTTTTTTAGCGGTAGAATGTCCATGCTGATCGCGGGTTAATAATAAATAAATAACCGGCAGGCCTATCCAGGTAACAAAGAACGAACAGGTGAGCGTAATGATCATGGTATTGGTCATCACTTTAAAATAAGCGCCGGCCACCCCGCTCATTAATATAAATGGAATGAATATTACTATAGTACTGATGGATGAACCAAGCATTGCCGGGAAAAGATAGTCTATCGCTTTTTTTAGCAGGTGACGGGTTGGCTCATCCGGGTGTTCTTCATGGGTCCGGTGTATCTGTTCAACCACTACAATGGCATCATCAATGATCAACCCGATAGCTGCTGCAACAGCCCCAAGCGTCATGATGTTAAAAGTATACCCAATTACATTAAGCACAATGAGCGTGAGACATATGGTAATCGGTATAACGATCAATATAGTAGCACTTGCTTTTAATGAGCGCAGAAAAATAATGGCCACTACGATAGCCAGTAATAAGCCTATCATTAAGCTGTCGCGTACACTTTTTACTGATTCATTAACAAAATCAGCTTGTACATAATATGGCCTGATAGTCACATCTTTAGGAAGTATTTTTTGCAAAGCTTCCACCTTTTGAGACATATCGGTTGAAAGTGATATCAAATTGGTATTGGGCTGTTTGATCACTGCAATTAAAACGCCGTCGTGCCCATTGGCATTGATCTTTGTGTATTCTATCCCCTCGCTGATCTGTACATCCGCAATATCTTTCAACTGGATAACCCTTTTTTTGTTGCTGATTACCAGGTTCTCCAACTGTTCTTTTGTGCTTAGAGTAGCATCTGTAACGGTAAGATATAACATCTTATAATCAGATAGGTAACCTTCTGATTTTACGAAATTTGTCTGGCTTAGCGTATTGCTTATCTGATCGGGTGTTAAAGCAAGAGCGCTCATTTTTTGGCGGTTTAACACCAGCCAGTATTCTTTTGCTTTGCCACCAATAACTCTTATTTCGGATACACCACTTACCTGTGATAGGAAAGGTTTTACAGTAAAAGTGGCAATCTGTTTTAATTCGATTGGTGATTTGCTGTGGCTTTCCAGTGTGTAGCCGCTTACAGGTAAAATAGAGGGATTCATCTTCTCCACTGATATATTCACATCGGCAGGAAGATCATTACGTATTTTCGCTATTTGCGATTCTATTTGTTGCTTACTTAGATCAATGTCTGCACTCCAGCTCATATAGGCTGAGATTTCACAGCTTCCCCTGCTGGTTGTGCTGCGCACTATCTCCAGATCAGGTACTTGTTTAACCGCATTCTCAAGCGGTTTAGTAACCGTGATCATCATTTTATTTACCGGCTGCAAACCCTCATCGGCAATGATCTTTATTTTAGGGAAAGTTATTTCAGGAAAAAGGGATGTTTGTAAATTGGTATAAGAATATACTCCACCCATAATGATCAGGGCCAAAACCAAAAGCAATGGCTTTCTGTGCGAGATGAAAAAGTTTTCTACCTTATTATTGTCTAACTTCTCCATTACTGCACAATTTTTACTTTGGCCGTATCAGCCAAACCATAATTACCGCTTACAACAATTTTATCCTGGCTGGAAAATTTGGGCGATAGAATTTCAACCCTGTCGCCAGATTCAATTCCCTTTTTTATTGGTGTTTTAATTGCTGTTGTAGGATTAATCAGTTTCATCACCCAAAACTCTGTTTGTGTTTCGTTGGAAAGTATAGCCGATTTTGGTAATGAATTGGAATTTGCCTTTTGAGACTTAATGATCCTGGCCCTTGCTATTAAATTCTCAGGTATTTGCTTGTCTGTGTTTACCTTTAATACAATGCCCTGTGTTTGCGCAACTGTATCAACTGATGGCATAAATGAGGCCACCCGGCCATTTAGTTTTTCCCCTCCAGGCAGGGTAAGTTGTACATTCTGATCAGTCTTAACATATTGGCGCAATTCATATGGCAATTGCATTAAAAATACAAAGCTGGATCTGTCACTGATGGTGGCCAATGCTTCGCCATCCTGCACATAATCGCCTGTTTGATGATTTAATTGGGAAACATAGCCGGGCCCGGGGGCCTTGATCCTGTTTACCCCCGAAAATTTAAATGTGGTATCTAAAATATTGATGCTGTTGCCAATGGCTTGCGCTTCCTTGGTTTTAATAGTAAATAACAACTCACCCTTGCTTACAAAATGACCCGGCTTTGCATTTACCTGTTGTAAATAGCCAATAGCATTTGATTTGATAAAATTCTTCTGCAAAAAAACAGATGTGGCATTCAGTTCAATATAATCAGCCATTGTATTTTGATCAACTGTGGTTACTGTAACCGGCGTTTGGGCTTTTACATCAGCGTTCTCATCATCTGCAGGTTTATCATTGCTTTTGCATGAGCATAGCCATAAAGAAATACCCGCGATAAAGAACAGGTATTTAAAAGCCGGATATTTAATAATTAATGTTTTCATGTTTACCTGGTCCAGTAATTTAATTGATTGATCAATTGTAATCTGCTGATGATAGTTTGTGTTTTTAGGTTCCTCACTGTAAGATAATTATTTATGGCAAGTATCAGGTCGGCAATTTTTACATCTCCCGTTTGTAAAAGCTGGGTATCTACTTTGATCAGGCTTTTTGAATAGGTTATCTGGTCTTCAATCTGCGGCATCAGTTTATCATTTTCGTTTATCTGCTGGTTTAACTGTGCCACCTGCTGCCGGTATTGTACATTAAAAAATGCCTTGTAGTTTTGGCGGGTTTCTTCCTCAAGTGAAATTTTACGGTACTGCAATTTCCGCTGGCCCCCATCATATAAAGGTATTGATAAGCTAAAACCCACACTTGCGCCAAAGTTTTTGTAGGCTTGCCCCATAAAGTCGCTGTTATAACCGCCATCTGCAAATAGGTTGGCTTTCGGTTTGTAACTAAAATCTATCTGTTGGCGGCTGTTAACCAGTTTAAGGCTATCTATTTTATACTGGCTAAAAAATATACTGCTATTAAGATCCGTGTACACCGTTCTTTGCAGTAAAGGTTCTGTCAGTTCAACCACGCTGGTATCGGCTACACCGGCCAGGTAGTTTAATGTGGCATAATCATTTTTGTATTGCAGGCGGGCCTGTAAAAGTTGTAGCTGTTGCTGCTTTAAAGTTACCAGGAAAGTAAGGTAATCACTTTGATGGTACACGTTAGCCCTGGTTAGCTTTTTAAACGCGCCTTCTTCGGTACTAAGCAGGTCAACTACTTCCTGGCTGAATTTCATTTGCTGCAAACTGCCATAGGCGGTAATGTATTGCGTGGTAACCGCCTTTTTCAGGTCCTGTTCAGATATTTTAGCGGCGTTATTGGTTGATTGTGACAGCAAAGTAATAGCCGCCAGTTGTGAGTTAACATTCCTTTTGCTTACTATAGCCTGGTTTACCGCTACCAAGCCGTTTAAGGTATGTTCGTTAGTAATAGGTTCCGCATAGCCATAGCCATTTATAATAGGTGCGTATAATCCTCCGCTTGTTGCATTTACCTGTGGTTTAAATCCTGCCCTTAACCGCAGGCTGTCCAGCTGGTTAGAAGCCACCTGGTTCCGCAAATCTTTTAATAGCGGACTGTTGTTCCGGGCAATTTCAATGTAATGATCAAGCGTATAGGTTTGCGCCAGCGATACAGAATAGGTAAATGCGCATAGGATAACGCTGAAAAGCCACTTCATTCAAAAATAAATATAATGATGTTTGTTTTGCTAAAGTAAAAATTAAATTCTGTATAAATTTAGGATGGTTTAATTGAGTTGGACTAAATTTATGGGTTAGACTGCCTTGATCAGGTTGAAATTTATAGGTTGATGACTATAACTCAATCAACTTAATCTAACATGATCAATTATTAAACTTTACTATAAAAGTATGGTACCGGCGTTCGAAGGTATAGTTAAGGGTGAAATTTAAATTCTCGCAAATTTGCCGCGAAATGGTCAATCCCAGGCCGCTTCCTTCAGAACTTGACGATTTATGAAAGCGGGTAAATATTTGATCCTGTTGCAGTACGCTATTTTCTCCGGTATTTTGTATCAATAACTGTTCACCGGTTAGTTTAATGTTGATCTCGCCACCCTTGTAATTATGCCTGATGGCATTGCTCAGTAAATTATTTAATAAAATATCAACCAGGTAGGGGCTTGCCTGCAATTCCTTATCATTCAACTCACAGGTTATCTTTAATTCCTTATCCTGAAATATTTCTTCAAACTGAGTAACCATTTCCTGTATCGATTCACGCAAATTGATTAGCTGACTACCCTCAAGCAGTCTGTTTTCAATTTTAACCAGTAATAATAGAGATTGATTTAACCGGGTAAGCCTGGAAACCGCACTGTAAAGATCATTCAGCAACTTGCTTTGCTGCGGATTAAAATTATCGGTTTGGATCAGCGTATCCAGCTTCGAATTAATTACCGCTATCGGTGTAAGCAGTTCATGCGAAGCATTTTCGGTAAATGTTTTCAGATCTTTATAATCGCTTTTCACCCGCGCAGACATGCTTACTATAGCCTGATTGAGCTCTTTAAATTCATCAATAGTGGTGCTTATTAAAGGAATGTCTTTACTATCCGCCAGGCTAAAAAGGCGTAATTCTTTTAATAAATTATAAAAAGGCTGCCATAACCTGTTTAACAGTAGTCTGTTGGTTACAAATAAAGTAATCAGCAATAATAAAATTACACCTGCGGTAATAGCAAAAATGATCTGTATCAGATCCTCTGTTTCCACTTTTGATTCTACAATCTGTATTTTATAATAAGCGCCCCCAACAGTAATGGAGCTGATCAACCCACGTCCCGATTCATATTCATCCTCGTGCCTGTGCCTGCGTTTTTTAGGATGTTCTTCTCCTTCTTTTTTGTTTCGATATACGGTATTAATAAATTGGCGGGTTATCGAACCGGGTTTGGCTTCAGTAAAAGTGATCTGCTGGTCATTTGATTCAAAAACCTGTGGTAATTGGTGATTGAGACCTACATATTCAAAAATTTCATTTTCTTCAACCGCCAGGTCTTTATCCAATTGCTTGGTTAATATCAGGCTAATAGCCTGGTAATAAATAATGCCGGTTATCAGCATCACAATAATGGTGGTTACCAGGTTTACGAGGTTGTACTTGGCTAATAGCTTCATTCGTCGGTAAACTTATAGCCCATGCCGTATGCTGCTTGTATATAATCGTTACTTCCCGCTTCGACCATTTTTTTTCTCAGGTTTTTGATATGCGAATAAATGAAATCAAAATTATTGGCCATATCAATGCCATCGCCCCAAAGGTGTTCCGCTATCGCATTTTTGGAAACCACTTTTCCTTTATTGGCAATAAAATAAAGTAGCAGGGCATATTCTTTCCGGGTTAGTTTTATAAGCTGATTGTGCGCCTTCACTGTTTTAGCCAATAGGTCTATAGTGATCTCATTAAACAACAGCAGGTTATTCCCGTTAAATGTTTTACGACGGATAATGGCTGACACCCTGGCCCTTAATTCCGACAAATGAAAAGGCTTTACAAGGTAATCATCGGCCCCCAGGTCTAACCCTTCCAGCCTGTCATCCAGTGAGTTTTTTGCCGATATGATTAAAACGCCATCGGTATAATTATTTTCTTTTAAGTTCTTAAGTATTTCAATTCCGCTGCCTCCGGGTAAAGTAATATCCAGCAATATGCAATCATACCGGTAAAGGTTAACTTTCGAAATTGCTTCAGCATAATTTGAAGCTGTTTCGCAAATATTGCCCGCCTCCATAAAATATTCCTCAATACTTTCACGCAAACCTTTTTCATCTTCAATGATTAGTATCTTCATCAGAATATTTTTCAATAAATGTACAAACTCAATCTTGTATACATTTTGTATTATAGATTTTCTACAGGATGTGTAATTAATTTAGCCGCAAATCAACGTTCAATAATTCTATAAATCAACAATTAAAATAGTAAAAAAAATGTGGTGGATATACGCTTTATTATCAGCAGCCTTTGCCGCTTTAACCGCAATATTTGCAAAAATTGGCATTAAAGGGGTAGACAGCGACCTGGCTACGGCAATTCGTACAGTTATTATTTTAATACTGGCATGGGGAATAGCCCTGTTTAAGGGGAGCGCGGAAAATATGGGGGCGCTCAATAAAACTAACTGGATATTTCTTATTCTCTCAGGCTGTGCAACCGGCTTATCGTGGATATTTTATTTCAAGGCCCTTCAAATTGGTAAGGTATCGCAAGTTGCCCCGGTTGATAAACTGAGTGTGGCGTTGGCCATTATTTTATCTGCTGTTTTCCTGAAAGAACCGCTCACTCTAAAAACAGCTTCAGGCGCTTTGCTGATCATCGGAGGGACGCTGGTTTTGATATTTTAAGTCATTCCACGTTTATCACTGTGTAAAAATTACACTACATAAATACTAAATTCAGATTTAATCCAAAGTTTCTTTTCATTTTCGCACGATTATAAAATCGCTTGTTTTTAATATGAAATATTTTTTTTCCCTGTTAATTTTCTGTTCTTTTTCACTTGTTTTAAAGGCGCAAACCAATGCTGTTAAGGGCCAGGTCACTGGTAAAATTACCGATGCGGCTACCAAACAACCCGTTGATTATGCTACGGTTAGTGTTTTTAAAGCAGGTACTACAAGTCCTTTTAATGGTGTAGTTTCTGATCCAAAAGGAAATTTTGTAGTTAATGGCCTGCCTGTAGGTGAATATAGTATTACAATTGATTTCATAGGTTACCAGAAAAAAACAATTGACCACGTTACCATTACTGATGGCGCTTTAAGCAAACCATTAGGTAATATATTGATCACCCCTTCACAAAGCCAGTTAAAAACAGTTGAGATAGTTGGTAAGGCTCCCATAGTTGAAAATAAAATTGATAAGATGGTTTACAACGTAGCCAACGATTTGACTTCGCAGGGAGGTTCTGCAGCTGATGTATTACAAAAAGTGCCGCAGATAACCGTTGATATTGATGGCAATGTGGAACTACAGGGTAATGCCAATATACGCTTCCTTATCAATGGCAAACCCTCCAGTATATTTGGAGCAAGTTTAGCCGATGCCCTGCAATCTATCCCCGCCAATCAGATTAAAAGCATTGAAGTAATTACCAGTCCGGGGGCAAAATATGATGCCAATGGTACCGGTGGTATTATCAACATTATTTTAAAAGACAGCAAGATACAAGGTGTAAATGGCAGTGTCAATCTTTCGGCAGGTACAAGGCGCGAAAACGGTTCATTTAATTTAAATGTGCGTAAGGGTAATTTTGGTGTCAATGCCTTTTTTAATGGCGGCGAGCAGATCAATAGTACAACTATCAACACTACCGATAACTTGTCATATAGTAAAACCAGGGATACTACCACTCATTTACTTCAAAAAGGGAACAGCTCTTTTACCCGGGGTGGCTACCAATCAGGAATAAGTTTTAACTGGGATATTACCAAAAAAGACCAGTTAACCGCTTCATTTGGTTATAACCATTTTGAAAATCATAATTACGGACCAACCAACCAGGAGACAACTATATTTGATATACCCAATAATAATACAATATCAGATATTCGGAGTTTAAGAAATTCTGATAGCCGTTTCACAGGTAAATATTACGATTACAGCCTTAGTTATAAAAAGACCTTTGAAAAGGAGGGTCAGGAACTTGATGTTTTATATAGTTCGAGTTACGGGCACAATAACTCAAATTTCTTTCAACAGCAAGATTTTCTGACAGGCGGGTACCCCTCTTCGGGCTCGCAAAGCACAAATCCCGGAACAGATCATGAAACAGACATTTCTATTGATTACGCGCAGCCCGTAACCAAAAGCATTACTATTGAAACCGGGGCAAAGGCTGTATTTGAAAATATTAATAATACGGTGGTTACGGATACGTTGGCAAATGGTTTGTTTGTACCTAATTCCAATCAAACTTATGGATTCAATTATAATCGTAAGGTTTATGCTTATTATCTGTCGGCAACGTTTTCTTTATTTAACGATTTTATAAATGGAAAAGCAGGCCTCAGGGACGAATATACTTCAACTTCTGCTGATTTCCCGGGGGTACACATACCTGGATATAATGTTATAGCTCCTTCGCTTGTATTTTCTCATAAAATTGATCAAACGCAATCACTTAAGTTGAGCTACAGTTATCGCATAGAACGCCCGGAATATCGCGATCTTAATCCTTTTTATAATATAAGTGATCCTCATAATATCAGCACAGGCAACCCTAACCTAAGTCCCGAAATTGGACATAACTATGAATTTGGCTACAACAAATCATTTGCAAACGAGGCTAATATTTATATCGGCGCATTTTATCGGCACAATACCAATGATCTGCAATCCTACACCACTCATTATGATACATTAAATATTGGTGGAACCCAATACACCAATGTTTATTTGAATCAACGCGCTAATATCGGTACTGAAACAACGGAAGGACTTAGTTTATTTGGCTCGGTGCCTATTACCTCAAAATTGAATCTTAGGTCTAACATGATGTTTGCCGACAGGATCACAACCAACCCCGGCAACCCATCCGTAAGTGGCTTTACTTACCGTATCAATTTAAATGCTACCTACCAGTTTGCGCATGATCTTACTGCAGAGGTATTTGGCAATTACAATTCATCACAAAGAACCATACAGGGTACGCGGCCTGTATTTGCCTTTTATAATTTAGCTGTACGCAAGCAGTTATGGAATAAAAAAGCGAGCATAGGTTTAACTGCTGCTGATCCTTTCAGCCCGTATATTAGTCAAAAATCAACAACTGTGGGTGCTAATTTTGATCAGTCAAACTTAAGGGAGGTTCCTTTCCGCTCTTTCGGTATTACGCTGAGCTACAAATTCGGTAAACTTGAATTTAAAAAGGATAAAGAGAAGGAAGATAACAACGACACCCCGGCTCCCGATAGTGGGGGAAGTAAATAGACACTGCAAACTGATATAGTGTTAACTTGACATCAACTTACTATTAACATTTAACAAAAAATTAATAGTAAGTTGTTGCAGGGTTAATGTATTTTTGGAAAATGTCCAAAAACAATCTGCCTACTTATGCTATAGTAGAATTATTGATCAGGTTAGCAAATCACAATTCTTCTATTGGTGATTATAAAAATCATACTGTATATGATAACGGTGTTATGGTAAAAACCTCCAGCGGAACAATTAAGTTTAGCCAATCGCTGGTCTTACTGCAATTTGAATCTCCTGAATTAATTACAGATAAAGAACTTGCAGATACCGCATTGTTATTCAAATCCGCGAATTAACTAATGCGGCGCTTTTTGATGTGCGGGTAAGCGGGTTTTTAATATTCGGAATCTTTTTAATTTTTCATATCTGAAATTGGCACATCTGCCAAACTTTTTTTAACAATTTTGGTTACTTAATTAATAAGCAGGGCAGGAGGCCCCGGCTATGAAAAAGTCAGATAAACACTATAAATTTATTAATTGCTCAACCGGTCATGCCATTTACTATCATTCTATAAGCGACGATCTTGAAACAAAAAAAGTTAAAGAGGAGCTGGAAAAGGTAAGGGCGAAAGTGGCTATCAATAACGGTATATATTTAGAAACCATTTACTGGGAAGAAATAAAGGAAGAAGCCTGAGCAGAGGCTATCTTGATACCATAATTAAATGCGATTCCAAAATTGCATACATGGTAAGCCATATCTGGTTTACCATAAATATTTTTTTAAAATAATAAAAAAATATTTACATTTATTGATCTGATTATAAATCACTGATTCCTAATTTATTATTCTTGTTCTGGCTTTCACCTTTAATCGTTAAGGTGTCTTCCGGGCATAACCTAACATTATCACAATGAGAAAAGTATTCTTCGCCACCGCACTATTTACAATGTGTTTTAGTATTAGAAGTTATTCCCAGGATAACGGGGTATTACAAAATATCATATCTAAGCTAAAACCCCTGTCAGCAGAACATATAATAGAAAAGGCTTATCTTCATTTTGATAAACCCTACTACGCCGTGGGTGATACCATGTACTTTAAGGCCTACTTAACACTTGGCGAAAGGCATAACTTATCCAAAGCAAGTGGCATTATGTATGTTGATCTGATCAATCCTGCCAATGCGGTTAGCAATTCTATAAAGCTGCAGATAATTGATGGTGTAGGCTGGGGCGATTTTGTACTTGCCGATTCCCTGCAAAAAGGTAATTACCGGGTAAGGGCCTATACCAAATACATGCAAAATGATGCCGACTATTTTTTCGACCAAAATATACCTGTTGGCTCAATTGGTAGTACCCACGCATCCGCAGGCAGCACAGTAACGGCACAGGCTGCAAAAGCCGATATTCAGTTCTTTCCGGAAGGGGGCGAACTTGTAAGCGGGCTCATTTCTAAAGTGGCCTTTAAATCCATTGGCGCCAATGGTTTGGGTGTAAATGTAAAAGGCGTTATTACCGATAATGCCAATATCGAGGTAAGCAAGTTCAGTTCATCACACCTGGGTATGGGCACGTTTTATTTTGAACCCGAAGAAGGTAAAACTTATAAAGCAAAAGTAACCTATGCTGATGGAACGCAAAATACTGTTGATTTGCCAAAAGCGTTGTCAAAAGGCATAGTGCTGGTAATAACTGATAGCCTGAATAAGATGTCGGTTGAGATACACTGCAACAAAGCCTATCTGCAGGAGAATTTAAACAAGGATGTAAACCTGCTGTTGTATTCAGGCGGCTTTGTAAGTTCGGTGAATACCAAGCTTGATAGCCGTGTACTCAGCATGGATGTACTCAACAGTAAATTTGCCACAGGGATTGTACAGGTTACCCTGTTTTCGCAAACCGGCGAACCCCTAAGCGAACGCCTGGTATTTGTACAAAACCCCGACTTGTTAAACATGGCAGTAACCAGCGATAAAACAACTTACAAAAAGCGCGAAAAAGTACAGATCAATGTTAATGCAAAGAACAGCGGCGGTGCCGCGCCCGACGGGCATTTCTCGGTGTCGGTAATTGATGAAAGCAAGGTGCCGGTGGATGAGAACACAGAAAACACTATACTGACCAACTTATTGCTGACAACAGAATTAAAAGGGTATGTAGAACAGCCGAATTATTATTTTGTAAGCAATGCCAAAAATTCAAAGGCCGATCTGGACGCGCTGATGCTTACACAGGGTTACCGCCGTTTTAGCTGGAAACAACTTTTGAATGACAACAATAGCGCACCATTCGCCTATCAGCCCGAAAGGACACTGACAATAACAGGCTCGGAGAAAACATCGGCAGGATTACCGGTAGCAAAAAAGGATATACTGCTAAGGACATCTATAAATAATGGCTTATTGAGCCAGCAAACAGATGATAAGGGGAATTTTAAGTTTGATGATATGGTATTTATGGATGGAACAACCTTTACGTTACAGGCATCAGGCTCAACAAAGGATAAAAATTCCACTTTATTCAGCGTGAATAATGAAAATTCCGGGTTGCCGGTAAATGATAAAAACATTGCCGGATCACAAGATGATGTTAACCGTCGTATGATCCCCTACCTGGATAATGAGCAGGAACAGCAAAATGAGTTGAGCGGAAAGAATGCTGCCTATGTCCCGGCAGGCGGCGCAGCGCATGCCGACCAGGTTGTATCAGGTGACGATATCAGAAATGCATCATCATTGGTGACAGCACTAAGCGGCCGTTTGCAGGGTGTTGATTTTATCCAGGGATTGCCCTATTTAAAAGGGAGGTCAGCCTCAGATCCAATGCTTATTGTTGTAGATGGAAAAATAAGGGGCAGCTTCGTCGATCTAAATAAGATTACACCTGGCAATGTAAAATCAGTTGAGTTATTAAAAGGTAATAATGCTGATGCTTACGGGACATATGGTACCGCCGGTGTTTTGGTTATTTCTACCTTGCAAAGTTCAAAAACTGACATGGTACAGAACGACTCCTATAAATATAATTCCAAAAAAGTAATTCCACTCAAAAATGTGGTAACAAAAGGAGTTAATAGTGCCAGTTACCGCTCTTCAAACCTGGGCGGGGCAGGCCATGCCGACCAGGTGATCCTTAGTAGTGACCTGGGAAATGCATCCTCACTTTCAGCCGGATTGAATGGCCGCTTACTTGGTGTCGACTTTGTGCACGGAGTTCCTTATCTGAGGGGCGGATCAACGGTGACAGCAATGGGGCAGGGTATTAGTCCAATGTATGTTCTTGTTGATGGAACGCCCGGTACAAGTGATATTGATAATATTAATCCTAATTCTGTAGAAGCTATTGAAGTGTTAAAAGGAAACAACGCGGCTATTTATGGAGAGGCGGGCGGTAGCGGGGTTCTGGTGATCACTACACGCAGGGGTAGCGACCACGCAGTAAATGAGAGCGCTACAAGCGCTTTGGGCACCTTGCATTTTACCCCTAAGGGCTTTTACAAAGCACGTGATTTTTATTCGCCAAAATATGATTTTTCGACGCCTCAAAGCAGTCGTCCCGATTTACGCAGTACTATTTTCTGGAGACCCGAATTGATAACCGATAAAGAAGGTAACGCTTCATTTGATTATTATAATGCCGATGGGCATGGCAACTACCGGGTGGTAATTGAAGGTATTGATAATGCAGGTAACATTGGCAGGCAGGTGTACAGGTATAAGGTGGAGTAATAATTAAAGCCTGGTAATATTCAATATCATGAGCCCTATCTAAACAAGCTGATTGGTTAATTATTTGGTTAATAAATGCTTATGCGTCAGGTTTTTTAAAATGCCGTGAAAACACAGGTTGTTTTAATAGATTGTTATAGCGAAATTTAATCATTGATTATTAAACCTTATTGATTGATATACATGAGAATAGCTGGCGACCGATATCCCAAATCATTTACGTAATGGTTTCCTCCTGTCGCCTTTACATTTTACTTTTTTTAATATAATCTGACCAGGCATTTAATAATACCCGATGAAACATATATTTTTCATGCTGACAATATTTTTGTTTCATCAGTTTTGCTATGGCCAAAATGAAACTACAAGTAATGTTATTACCAAGCTGGAAAACTTTTCAGAACAACACATTGCAGAGAAAGCCTACCTGCATTTTGACAAGCCTTATTATGTGGCTGGTGATACCATTTACTTTAAAGCATACGTAACGCTCGGCGAAAAGCACCGGCTTTCAAGCCTGAGCGGGGTGCTGCATGTGGAGCTGGTAAATACCAATAGTAAAATTGACCAGTCTATTAAACTGCAGTTAATCAACGGCGTAACCTGGGGCGATTTTGCCCTTCCGGATTCCCTGCCAAAAGGAAATTACCGGGTAAGGGCCTATACACAATGGATGCGGAATAATGGCGATGGTGTTTATCTTGACCAAACTATCCCGGTGGGCTCACCTCTTCACAATAAAATATCCGAAAGCAGCACCGCCCGAACTTCCACCGGGAGCGCCAAAACCGATGTTCAGTTTTCCCCCGAGGGTGGTGAAATGCTTGCTGGCATTCCCTCAAAAATCGCATTCAAAGCTATTGGAATAAATGGACTCGGTGTGAATGTAAAAGGTATAATAATAGACAGCGACAATAAAGAAGTTTCCAGCTTTGCATCAACCCATTTAGGCATGGGCTATTTTTATTTAACTCCCCTGGAAAATAAAACCTATAAGGCAAAACTAATGTACCCCGGTGGGCAGCAAAGCTTCATAGATTTGCCGAAAACAGGTGCCAAAGGCATCACCCTGAAGGTGAATAATGACAGCCTGGACAAAGCGGTAGTGCAACTTATCGCTAATGAAAGCTATTTCGCCGAAAATCGTGGCAAAACTTTCAACCTGTTGGTTTATTCAGCCGGGCTTACCAATATGGTTACCATCCGACTGGACAGTACCGTTATTAACCTGGCGATACTGAAAAGACGCCTTTATACTGGCATAACCAGAATTACCTTATT
>JAQBOK010000038.1 GCA_028288085.1 Mucilaginibacter sp. | reverse complement strand
TTGCTCACCATGGGCCCATCAACCGTGGCAATAGGCTTGCTGCCGGGCTATCAATCCATCGGCATAGCAGCACCTGTTCTGTTAGCTTTGTTCCGCTTCGGGCAGGGTTTGGGCCTCGGCGGCGAATGGGGAGGTGCGGTGCTATTGGCTACAGAAAATGCGCCGCCGGGCAAAAAGGCCTGGTATGGTATGTTTCCGCAACTAGGTGCACCTATTGGATTTTTAATTTCAAGCGCTACGTTTTTTTTACTCAGCAAAGGGCTGACCGACCAACAGTTTTTAACTTTCGGATGGCGCATTCCATTTATTGCCAGCGCGTTGTTGGTTTGGGTGGGCCTGTATGTGCGCTTAAAACTCACCGAAACGCCCGACTTTATCAAGATCATTGAAAACAACGAGCGTGTAAAACTGCCCATCATAGATGTGCTTGTGAAACATACCAACGCTATTATATTGGGTACCCTTGCCACCATCACCACTTTTCTATTGTTCTATTTAATGACCGTGTTCACCTTAAGCTGGGGCACGTCGGCCCTGCATTATTCGCGCACCAGTTTTTTGATCGCTCAAATGATCTCCGTTCTGTTCTTTGGTTTGGGCATCCCCATATCAGCAGTTTTGGCCGACCGCTACGGGCGCACGAAAATTTTGATCCTGGCAACAGCTGGCATTTTTGTGTTCGGCCTGTTCTTTTCGGCTTTGTTCAACTCCGGCAGTTGGGCAATAACTGTTGGGTTCCTGGTGTTAGGAATGTTTTTAATGGGCCTTACCTATGGCCCGATAGGCACAGCGCTTGCCGGCATTTTCCCGGCATCTGTACGCTACACAGGCGCGTCATTGTCATTCACATTGGCGGGCATACTCGGCGCATCACTAACGCCCGCCCTGGCCACCAAACTAGCTACTACTTATGGACTAAGCTATGTTGGCTACTACCTGTCATTTGCCGCAGCTATTACGTTCCTGGCGCTGCTGGCAGCAAGAGTATCGATGAAGGAGGCTGATTCAAAGATTTGAAGCTTTTTGTTTTTATCTTTTGGGCGTTGCCTGCGGCCCGTGCTATGCGCTTATACTGCACCGGCTTTAAGCGCGGGGCCGGTATCCGCTGCTATCACTAACGCGTGGTTTTTGTGTAGTTGTAAACTGCGAGCGTAGTCGTCCGAAATTATAAACTCATAGGAGGAGAGTCAGTATCAACTAAACCCCCATTTTAACCAGGCAATGTAATCTTTAACTAATATTTCGCCTATATTTAGTACTTCCATAGCTTGTTCCTTAGTAATCAGAACCCCCAGAGCTGCAGAATTGCAAATCTTAAATAATGTATTAATTAATTCATATTGGCGTGTCGAAATAGATCCACTGTTTAATAGTTTTGAAATAATTAAGGCAGCAGAATCTTTATCACCAAAAGAGACTTCAAATCCTTTCGCCAAATTTTTTACCATTATTTCTAAATCGGATCTTAAGCCGATTAATGCAAGTCTGGGGTCTGTATCGGCAATTCTCCTGTAATATTCTATACTTAAACCGCTTGGTGAAGGTATTAAGCCAACCTGGATCATTCTTTTATTTGCTTCGGTTTCAGAGGAAGGAGACGCATTATCTATAATTTTTTGTATTTCAGGTTTACGTTCTTTTTCAACTTCTGTAGACAATTCTTTTGCCTGAGTAATGTCCTGTTCAACTGTTTCTATTGAAAATCCACCCGGAAATTCTAATTTTTTTGCTCTAATAAGTAATTTTTTTATTTCTTTTTTAAAATAGCAAACAACAATTAAAACAATAATAGGCCAGGCAATAGTCCCTATAAAATCTAATATTATTTTAAGTAGTTCGTATGGCTGATCTGTTGAATTTACTCTCATACCTAATTATCTATAATGCTTTGATTCAGAATCAATTAAACATCTAAGATATTTCTTTTAATAATTAGTATCAACCCGTTAAAACACGGTATTTTCACGGTGATCACGAAAAAAACATGAACAAGAACTTGCGCCATTACCGGGTCGAAACTTGGCTTCTTTAGGGTACTTTGGTAAAGTCATAAGGATCATACTCCACAAAGTCGGCAACCTTTACCCTTACCCCCGTTACCTTACCGTTTTGTGCTGTAAAAGGAAATACAGCTTTGCCAAATGTAGGGTCTGAGAAGGTTACATAAAAGCGGTTGCCGCCCAATGGCTGCAGATGCGCATACATTTTAGGGTGGTGCTCAAAACGCATCTCGAGGTCATTATTTAAGCCCTGGGTAATGGTCATGGAGCCATACAAGTCGTTAACGTATTTGCCTGTATATTCGGCAGGCAATAATAGTGGCGGGCGATTGAGGGCTACGGAATCGCGAAGCTTTTTATCCTGCTTTTGCGCCACTTCCTGCTGCGATTTAAACCGGGCAAGATATTTAGCACTGTTATCACCAAAAGGGAGTTTAAAGTAGGCATCCATAATATCCCATTTTAAAGCTTCGTAAAAATTGTTCTGATCGGTATTGGTCAATATAATAATGCCCAAATGCTCCTTAGGTACCAGCGTAACAGACGAAACGTAGCCATTTACGCCGCCGGTATGCATTACAATCCGCCGGTTTTTATAATCTTCTAAAAACCAGCCCAGGCCATAAAGTTCATAGTTGGTTTCGCCATTAGGCCGCGTTGTACTACCCACAACGTCTTGTGCCTCGCGGGTGGCTTGTATGGCAGCATAGGGTATTACCTGCCTCGTGCCTACCTTGCCATCATTTAACAATACCATGGCCCACTTGCTCATGTCATTTACCGAGGAGCTGATAGCCCCGGCCGGGGCAAGCCCATCAAGCTGGCAATAGGGTATAGCAGTGAGCTGGCCGTTAACCAGGGTATGCGGTACGGTACGGTTAAGGGATTTGGGCATGTCTTCGGTAAGCGCCAGGGTGTTGATCATTCCCAGGGGAGCAAAAATATTTTCCTTTAGATATACTTCCCACGGCTTGCCGGTAACTTTGGGAATGATTTGCCCGGCTGTTAAAAAAGCCGAATTGGTATATCCCCACTTGGTACGAAAGGGATAAGCGGCTTTAACGTGGCTCATTTTCTCTATTACCTGACTGCGGGTAAGATCAGTATTATAAAAAGTAAAGTCGCCCTGGAAGGTTCTGAAGCCTATCCTGTGGCATAACAGATCGCGCACTATGGCTTCCTGACCGGCGTATTGATCATTCAGCTTAAATTCTGGCAGATATTTAGTTACTTTATCATCCAATGAAATTGTTTTATTGGCTTGCAGCATAGCTAACGCGGTGGCTGTAAAAGCCTTTGTATTGCTGCCGATCATGAATAAAGTATTTTCGTCAACCTTATTATTCAGGCCCAGTTCTCTTACACCGTAACCCTTCATCATTACTACTTTACCATCCTTAACTATACAAACCGCAACGCCCGGTATGCGCCAATTGGTTAAAGCACGGCTTACGTAACGGTCAAGGCTGTCGGGAATAAATTTGCTCCGGTCAATCCGCTGTGCCCTGGCAAAAGATGTAACGATTATAATACTGAAAACAAGGAAGTAAAATTTTTTCATTTAGGATGATTAATTTGCGGGGCATTAAAGTGCTAATTTAACGCAAAATTTATTGATTGATTACACATTATTACAAACTTAAACTCATATAAATGAAGACCAGGTTTTATCGTTCAGGATTTGTATTCCTGACATTTATTTTGTTGCTTTCTTTTCAAAGCAAAGTGCAGGCCCAACGTAGTGGCACCAATTGGGCAAAGGATGGCTACCAGTACTACAGGCCCGGACAGGATGGTATTGAAGAGCTGGACACGCGCGATTCTGCTAAAAAAACGGTTATCATAACTAAAGAAATGCTTACACCGCAGGGCAAGGCGGCGCTTAAAGTGCAGGGATTTTCTTTTTCATCTGATGGTAATAAAGCGCTGATATTTGCCAATTCTAAAAGGGTATGGCGCTATAATACCCGTGGCGATTATTGGGTGTATGACATGGCGGCCAAAACGTTGAAGCAACTGGGATCTGGTAAACCAGGGTCGTCATTAATGTTTGCCAAAATATCGCCCGACGGTACCAAAGCCGCCTATGTAAGCGGTCATAACATTTACGTGGAAGACCTTGGCACCGGTGAAATAAAACCATTAACTACCGATGGCAGCACCAAACTGATCAACGGCACCTTTGACTGGGCCTACGAGGAAGAGTTTGATTGTCGTGATGGTTTTCGCTGGTCGCCTGATAGCAAGCTGATCGCTTACTGGCAAATTGATGCCCGCAAAATTAAGAACTACCTGATGCTGAACACCACCGATTCCATTTACCCGTTTACTGTACCTGTTGAGTACCCGGTGGCAGGTGAAGATCCAAGCTCATGCAAAGTGGGTGTGGTAGATATAGGCACTGCAAAAACTACCTGGATAGATGTGCCTGGAGATAATGTACAGCATTACATTCCGCGTATGGAGTGGACCACCAACTCAAATAACATCATTTTAGAGCAACTAAACCGAGCGCAAAATGAAAGCAAAATATTTATAGGTAATGCATCAAATGGCACAACCCATGTAATACACCAGGAACAGGATAAAGCCTGGATAGATGGCAAAGCCCGCTGGAACGGTGGCAATCCCGTTGGATGGGAGTGGATCAATAAAGGGAAAGCATTTATCTGGGTAAGTGAGAACGATGGCTGGAGGCATGCTTATAAAATTGACCTTGACGGAAAAGAAACGTTGATCACCAAAGGGGATTATGACTTGATAAAGCTCGATCTGCTGGATGAAACCGGCGGATACATTTATTTTACCGCATCGCCTGAAAATGCTACGCAAAAGTATCTTTACCGCGTTAAATTAAATGGCTCAAGCAAAACGCCGGAGCGGTTAACCCCGGCTGACCTGCCGGGTACACATACCTATGAAATCTCGCCAAATGGAAAAATCGCTTTACACCACTTTTCAAACAGCTATACCCCTCCCCAAAGTGAAATAATCAGCTTGCCCGTATACAAACATTTAAGCGGCAATATAATGGCTGTGAAAAAAGACGCGAAGAACAAACCCGAGTTTTTCAAGATCAAAACAGTAGATGGCATTGAAATGGATGGATGGATGGTAAAGCCAACTAATTTTGATGCTTCAAAAAAATACCCTGTTGTATTTACAGTATATGGCGAGCCTGCCGGACAAACCGTTACAGATACTTATGGAATAGGCCGCAATGGCTTATATGTGGGCAATATGGCCGATGACGGGTATATTTACATGTCTGTTGAAGGACGTGGTGCACCAGCGCCAAAAGGTGCAGCGTGGCGTAAATCCATTTACAAAAGCATTGGCATTATCAACATTCGCGACCAGGCCATGGCGGCCAAAGAGATCATCAAATGGCCTTTTGTTGATTCAACCCGCATAGCGGTGCACGGCTGGAGCGGCGGCGGCTCGTCAACCCTTAACCTGATGTTCCAATATCCCGGTATCTATAAAACAGGCATAGCGGTTGCAGCAGTAGGATGGCAATTATCATATGATAATATTTACCAGGAGCGTTATATGGGCGTACCTACAGATGATGCAGGCAGGGAACCATTCATTAAAGGTTCGCCCGTAACTTATGCCAAAAATTTACGTGGAAATCTATTGTACATACACGGTACCGGCGATGATAATGTACATTACCGTAATGCCGAATTGCTGATAAATGAATTGATAAAATACAACAGGCAGTTTCAATTAATGTCGTACCCAAACCGTACACACGGCATATTTGAAGGGCCGGGTACTTCAGAACATTTGCATACTTTGTTTACTCAATATTTGAAAGAGCACTGTCCTCCGGGAGGAAGATAGCATTAACATATCAACAAAAAAACCACTGATCGATCAGTGGTTTTTTTGTTGATATGTATGAAAACTGTATGTTGTAACTGTTTAATACGGCAAGTCTTCCCCATTATGGATTCCTAAATTATCATGGGTGCCATTTGTTTTTGATATTGGCCGTTGTGATGCTTCAGGTTCAAAATCGCTTTTGCGGCCAAGCATTGTAAAGTTCTCAGCAACTACTTCGGTAGTATATTTTTTATTCCCTTCCTTGTCTTCAAAAGATCTGGTTCTTAATTTCCCTTCAATATAAACCAGTTTACCTTTTTGCAAAAATTTCGCCGCCACATCAGCCAGCCCACGCCACATTACAATATTATGCCATTCGGTTTGCTCAACTTTTTGGCCATCCTTATTAAAAGTTTCTGATGTTGCCAGGGGGAAACTTGTCACAGACACCCCGCCTTCCAGGTAGCGCACTTCGGGATCTTTGCCCAAATGGCCAATTAATATTACTTTGTTTATGCCTGACATAATTTTAAATCGAGAGAATTATTTACAAAGAAAAAAAATTATTTATAAAGATAGTGATGATTTTCGGAAAAGCCAGTTTTTTCATATCATTTACTACAATGAAAAACCAAGTTTGTTCTAATTTAATCGGTTTGCTGTTTATATGAATAAACTGCGTATACAAATGCTGATGCGTTAATACATGTTTTTTAACCGGATATGTTTCAATGATCTCTATATCAGGCCCAAAAAACTCTCTTACCCGGGGCAGTGCAATGATATCTGATGGCGACACATAAGCAAGCGTTTCAACCATGGGCATATCATACATATTCGCCCAAATATCTTTCTCGTCTCTTTTATTCAGCAATATGGTATCGCCTTCTGTCAATACAAGGTAGTTTAAAAAGCGTTCCCTTATCTTAACTTTTTTTAATTTTCGTGGTAAAACTGATATTTCATTATTATTCCAGGCATAGCATCCTGGCCTTATTGGGCATATTGCACAATCAGGATTTTTAGGCTTGCACAGCATGGCTCCAAATTCCATCATAGCCTGGTTATGCAAACCGGGGTGAGCTTTATTTAAGAGGCTGTTAGCTATTTCCTGGAATAATTTTTTCCCTTTTGCACTATTAATAGGCTCCTCAATGCCAAAATATCGCGCCAGCACCCTAAAAACATTTCCGTCAACCACTGCCCTGGCCTCATTGGCAGCAAATGAAGAAATAGCAGCCGCTGTATATTCGCCAATACCTTTCAAACCTATCAGTTCCTCGTACACCTCGGGGAATTTACCATCATATTTTTCCGCAACATGGCGGGCGGTTTTGAGCATATTACGCCCCCTGGAATAATAGCCCAAACCCTGCCACAGATGTAGTATATCGCCCTCAGCAGCAGCAGCAAATGATCTTACATCCGGATATTTTTCAACAAACCGGTAAAAATAAGGCATTCCTTGTTCAACCCGGGTTTGTTGCAGAATAATTTCAGAAAGCCATATCACATAGGCATCCGTGGTATTGCGCCAGGGCAACTCCCGCTTGTTTTTAAGATACCATTTAGTCAATTCGTCAGAAAAATTCATCAGTCCAAATGTACTGTGATGACCCCTCAATTGCACAAGATTTGTAACGATTATGTACATTTTACATGGCTAATAAAAAAAAAACGTCAATTATTTCAATCTTTGGTTATAAACCAATACTTTTGCAACCCCAAAACAGTTAAGTATTTACACATTTTAATAAAAGAAAATCTGATATGACTAAGGCAGAAATTATAGCTGAGATCTCATCCAAAACAGGTATCGAGAAGGTTGACGTTCAAGAAACTGTAGAGGCATTCTTCAAGGTTGTTAAAACCTCAATGGTTGGTGGCGAAAACGTTTATGTAAGAGGCTTCGGAAGCTTTGTGGTGAAGAAAAGGGCGAAAAAAACGGCACGTAACATTTCAAAAAATACTGCTATAATTATTCCTGAGCATTTTGTTCCTAGTTTTAAACCTGCTAAAACTTTTGTTGAAAAAGTTAGATCAGGTAACAAAACAACAAAATCAGCCTAATAATTTATAACATGGGCAAAAAACAGATAATCGTCATAGTAATAGTTATAGCTGTTGGCGGTTATTTGTATTCATTACCCGTTAAAGGTTTGATAAAACCTAAGGTTGCCAAGGAAACATCAGGCGTAGTTTCGGGTCAGCGCCCGGTCGCTATTACCAATGTAACCGTTGATGACGTAAGCCCATCGGCTAAAACCGCTATTGGCGCAGCACTGGCAGCAAGGATCAATGACCTCGAAAGCCAGTTAAAAGCTGCTTCGACAGATGCTGATAAGTTAAGTTTGCAAAAACAATTGGCAAAGCAATGGGATGATGATAACCAACCAGCCCCCTCGGCATTTTATTACCAGGCAGCAGCCCGGAAAGATAATAAATTTGAGGATTGGCTAAGTGCAGGCAATCATTTTAATGATGCTTACAAAGGCACGCAGGATACATCAGTACAACCCGCCTTTATAGAGAACGCGATCGACGCATTTAAAAATGCCACGAAGCTTCAGCCGGAGAACATGGATGCAAAAACAGGTTTGGGTGTAGCTTATGTTAACCAAACAAGTTTAGGCATTACCGATCCGAATGGCGGTTCGCCCATGCAGGGAATAGTTTTACTGCTTGATGTAGTAAAGCACGACCCGAACAACAGGAGTGCTAATTTGAACCTGGGCCTCTTCGCTATGAAGTCTGGTCAGTTTGAAAAAGCTGTTGCCAGGTTTAAAAACATGATTGCACAGAAAGCTGAAGTTGAACCTTATTTTTATCTTGCAGAAAGCTATAAGCAGCTTGGGATGAAAAAAGAAGCCATTGACGCCTATCAAAAATGCAAACAAATGATCCCTGACCCTATTATAGGGCAGAAGATCGATCAGTACATTAAGGAATTAAAAAATTAGAATTCACATTTAAAAGATTATTATTATGCCAAGCGGTAAAAAACGTAAGAGACACAAAATGGCTACCCATAAACGCAAAAAGCGTTTAAGAAAAAACAGACATAAAAAGAAATAAGTTGCCTTAGGCAACTTATTCGCTGCTTTATAGCCGTGAAATATGTTTGTTATTGTTTTATCTCTTATAAATAAGCGGTTGATTTAGACCGCATTAAGAAATGGAGTAGCAGTTGATAAAAGAATTAATTATCGATTCGACCCCGAACGGGGCTACCATTGCGCTATTACAGGATAAACAACTTGTAGAACTTCATAAAGAACAGGTCACCAACAATTATACTGTTGGTGACATTTATCTGGGCAGGATCAAAAAGATAATGCCCGGTTTAAATGCTGCTTTTGTTGACGTTGGGTACGAGAAGGATGCGTTTTTGCATTATCTTGATCTTGGACCGCAGGTACAAAGCTTGTTGAAATTAACCAAACAGGTACGCAGTGGCGGTTACCAGTCGAAATTATTAGATAATTTTAAACCGGATGCTGATATTAATAAGTCTGGAAAGATTTCAGAAGTATTATCAAAAAATCAGCTGATACCGGTACAGATAGCAAAAGAGCCTATTTCCACAAAAGGACCAAGGCTCAGTTCAGATTTGTCTATAGCGGGCCGGTATGTGGTATTGGTGCCTTTTTCTGAAGCAATCTCAATATCTAAAAAGATAAAGAGTAATACTGAGCGCAATCGCTTGCGTAAAATTGTTGAAAGCATAAAGCCCAAACATTTTGGGGTGATCATTCGTACCGTGTCAGAAGGTAAGGGCGTTGCAGAAATGCAATCAGACCTGCTTGATCTGATCTCGAAATGGGAGACATTCATCACACGTTTGCCTACAATTGAGCCTGCTAAAAAAGCATTGGGTGAAATTGACCGCACGTCTACACTTTTGCGTGACATACTCAACCCGGATTTTCAGCACATCTACGTAAATGATAATGCCATTTATGAGGAGATTCGCTCATATGTGCACCAAATATCCCCTGATCTTGAAAACATAGTGCGCCTGCATAAACACAAGGAGCCTATATTTGAGTACTATGGTGTTGATAAGCAGATCAAAGGCGCGTTCGGAAAAACAGTGAACTTAGCGGGTGGCGCTTACCTGGTAATTGAACATACAGAAGCCCTGCACGTAATTGACGTAAACAGCGGTAACCGTACGGCAAGCAAAGAAAACCAGGAGGAAAACGCGTTCCAGGTAAACAAGGAAGCAGCTAAAGAAATTGCACGCCAGCTGCGCCTGCGCGATATGGGTGGTATTGTGGTTATCGATTTCATCGATATGCACAAACCTAACAACCGTAAAGATCTTTTTGATTATTTGAGGACCGAAATGTCACATGACAGGGCCAAGCATACCATTTTGCCTCCAAGCAAATTTGGATTGGTACAAATTACCCGCCAGCGAGTAAGGCCCGAAATGAATATTGTAACCAGCGAGGTTTGCCCTGCCTGCAATGGAACAGGCACTATACGCCCTACCATTTTATTGCTGGATGATATTGAGAACAACTTCAACTATATCCTGGTTGAGCAAAATGAAAAAAGCATTACCCTTATTGTGCACCCGTACATTGAGGCTTATATTAAAAAAGGCTTTATTACCCGCCAAATGAAATGGTATGGAAAATACAGCCAATGGATAAAGGTTAAAAGCAACCCATCCTACCAGATCACCGAATTTCACTTCTTCTCATCCAAGGACGAGGAAATCAAGTTATAGATTTGCTTTTTGCAGATTACCGATGTGCAGATGTTTTAATTAGCATCTGCACATTTTGTTTAACAATAGGTATAATTCCTAATATTTTTAGCAATATACCTACACATTGCAAATTAATCCGCACATTTGCTCATCTAAAGTCTGCACATCCAATAATGGCTAAAACTAAAGTTGCATATTTCTGTCAGAGTTGTGGTTTTGAATCACCCAAATGGCTTGGTAAATGTCCCTCATGCGCACAATGGAATACTTTTGTTGAAGAGATCATAGAGAAAGTAAATGTTGCCATTCCCAACTGGAAACCAAACTCCACAACTACCCAACGTGCAAATAAGCCTGTACAGGTTTCAGAAATAACTTTTGATGAGGAGCAGCGCATGCTTACGCCCGACAAGGAGTTTAACCGGGTTTTAGGAGGCGGCATTGTACCGGGCTCATTAGTATTGATAGGCGGCGAGCCGGGTATTGGCAAATCAACCTTAATGCTGCAGTTGGCTTTAAATATGCCCAATCTTAAAGTGCTTTATGTTTCTGGTGAGGAAAGTGAAAAGCAGATCAAGATGAGGGCCGAAAGATTATCCCCGGAAATTCAAAACTCAAAACTTAAAATTTCAAAACCTAATTCCGAAATAGAAAATTCCAAGTTCGAAATAGGAAAAGGCTGTTTCATTCTGACAGAAACCTCTACCCAAAATATATTTAAGCAAATAGAGCAACTACAACCCGACCTGGTGGTGATCGACTCGATACAGACGCTTTACTCAGCCCATATTGAATCAACACCTGGCAGTGTTTCGCAAGTGAGGGAGTGTACCGCTGAGTTGCTTCGCTTTGCCAAGGAATCTGGTACACCCGTATTTCTGATTGGCCATATCACAAAGGATGGTATGATAGCAGGCCCTAAAATACTGGAGCACATGGTTGATACCGTTTTGCAATTTGAGGGCGACAGGCATCATGTTTACCGCATATTACGCGCTGTTAAAAATCGTTTTGGATCGGCATCTGAATTGGGTATCTATGAAATGCTGGGCGAGGGGCTGCGTGAGGTATCCAACCCATCCGAAATTTTACTTTCACAGCGCGATGAACCCTTAAGTGGCATCACCATTTCGGCAACGCTGGAAGGCATGCGGCCCATGCTGATAGAAACTCAGGCACTGGTAAGTACTTCGGCATACGGAACGCCGCAACGCACGGCTACCGGTTTTGATACCCGCCGTATGAATATGCTGCTGGCTGTGTTAGAAAAACGCTGTGGCTTTAAACTGGGCGCAAAAGATGTTTTTTTAAATATCACCGGAGGTATCAGGGTTGAAGACCCGGCAATTGACCTGGGACTGGCCGCTGCCATCATTTCATCACATGAGGATATTCCGATTCCTTTTAAAACGTGCTTTGCGGGCGAAATTGGCCTATCGGGAGAGATAAGGGCGGTGAACCGTATAGAACAACGCATTGCCGAAGCACATAAGCTTGGTTTTGAACAAATATTTATATCCAAATATAACCTCTCATCCGGCGGAACAGATAAAAAACGGATCGACCTATCCCGGTATAACATCGAAGTTAAAACAGTTGGTAATATTGAAGAGGTATTCGGATTGCTGTTTGGTTAATTCAATGGCCTTAACAGTAATTTTTGATATATTACTGATTATTAACTATCACTACTTTACGGATCCTGTTATTATTATAATCAGCAACGTAAATATTGCCAGAGGCGTCAACACATATACCTTGTGGTGCATTAAATTGGGCGGCGGTGCCTGCTCCATCAGCAAAGCCAGCAACATTAGAAGCGCCAGCTAATACATAAAGTACCTTAGCAGCGGTCAACTCAATAATTCGTCCTGATTCATCTGTTATAAATAAATTCCCTGTCGCATCAATGGCTATACCTGCAGGGTAACCAAGTAACGCTGATTGAACTGTGCCACCGGCTACAGTAGTAACAACCGCTGCTGGTGTTATTTCTCTTATCGCGCTATTTCCAATATCAGCTACATAAATATTCCCCGTGGCATCTACAACAATGCCTGCCGGATTATGAAAAGCGGCATTAACACCGGTAGTGGTATTAACTGTAGCATTCAAATAACCCGGTGTTCTTGTACCTGCAACGGTGCTTACTACGCCTGCCGAAGTAACTTTTCTGATCATATTATTATTATAATCCGCTACATACAAGTTCCCCTGCGCATCAACAGCAACCGCGGCAGGATTGAAAAATTCGGCAACTGTAGTTGCCACACCATCAACGTACCCTGCTATTGTATTACCTGCGAAGGTACTGATCACACCTGCCGGAGTAATCTTACGGATAACATTATTGCCAAAATCCGCAACAAAAACGTTGCCCTGTGCATCCACTGTTAAACCTTGTGGCCCATAAAATTCGGCATTGGCAGCTACGCCGTTTGCATCTGTATATCCGGCTATACCGTTACCGGCAATTGTGGTAACTGTTCCATTTGCCGTGATCTTCCTGATCCTGTTATTAAAAGTGTCTGATACATAAATATTTCCTTGTGCATCAACCGCAACACCATTGGGGTTATTGAATTGTGCACCAACTCCTGTTCCATCCATATAACCAGATGTTGCATTGCCGGCAAATGTGGTTACATTGCCTGTAACAGATGATAAAGTAGAACTTGTTGTAAATTTTACCACACTACCATAAGCTGTACCATTTGGACTGCTTGCATAAGCCCTTAAATAATATGTGGTACTAGGCGTTAACCCACTTAAATTGCATGTAAAAGTATAGCTTATTGAAATAACAGGGGCTATTACCGTAGCATCGCTTGTAGTAGGCGTTTGTTTGGTACTGCTGTAACAAACCCCGTTTGCTGTTATGTACAAAGAACCGAGAGACGTAATAGTGCCACCGCTTTGAGCAGAGGTGGATGTAACATCCAGTATCACATCAGTTGTTGTAAGTGTAGGGGACGTATTTACAACACTGGGAGACTTTTTGCAGCTGGTTGCTGCTAAAAATATGGTGAATGATACAAGTAAAATAGCAAGTAGTAGGGGTCTTTTCATGTAAAAATATTTATCGCAAACTTAACCTAAATCCATCTAAAGTGTAAAAGAATTCAATAGTAGTTTAAAAATGTTACTTTATAAATTCATTTAACAAATATTAACAACATCGTTAAGTTCAAAACTTTTAAAAAACAGCATTGTTAAACAATCAACTATACGATGAAAACAACCTGTTTATTACTGGCCTTCTTAATTTCTTTATCTCTTTCGCCACAAAAGCACGTTGTACTTACCCATGGGACAATTTTTGGCGCAAAACCTGATACTACCGCAATAGTAAGCGCAAGTAAAGTGGAAGCATTTATGGGTAATAAAACCCGGATAACTATAGCGTTAAGGGGCAAGGTTATTAAAGTGACCAAACAAAGGGGTGGCTGGTTTACCCTGGATGCCGGAAACGGAAAAATCATCAGCGCACATTTTACCCGGTATAATATCAGTATCCCAACCGGGTTGAAAGGTAAGACGGTTATTGCCGAAGGTGTAGTACAAAAGCAATTTATAGCAGACGATCAGCAGCATTTTGCCGGGGATACCATATCTGGAACAAAACATAGCAACTTAAAAACCAACAATAAAAACAGACTAAGTTTTGAAGTAAAGGGTTTAATGATCGATAAGTGAGGCTAACGGATAAAAGTAAAAGCTGAAAGGCTATTTAATTCAAATTTGATTCTCTTCTTAATGCGATAGGTTTAAGGTCAAGATCATTTTTAAAAAGCTCTCTCACCTTTTGCTCAATTTCGTTTTTATTTACCGTACAAGAATTTCGCCTGGATTTCAAATAACTTTCCCGCGCAACTTTATTGGCCATATCACCTACTGTTTTCAGGTGCATTTCTTTCCCAAATTTACCCGCCAATCTCAGTGCGGTAACTGATGCCAATATTCCTGCTACGCCAATCTGCCAATTAAAATAGCAACCTATTAAAGAGCCTATAAAGATCAAAGAAAATGAGATGAGCACCCATTGTTTTGGTTGCAGCAGCTTAACCGCAAATCCCAGTTCATTCTCTATCTCCGAGATCATTTGAAGACGGTTTTCCCTAGGGAATATCTTCGACAAGCGGGTTTGAGGCGTTATATCGCATTTATCTATTCCGGCGGTAGCAGCTATCACATTACGAAGTAAATAAAAGGCATGCTGAGTGGTACAGTTCTCCTCATGTTCGAGGTTGATTTTGCTGACAATCAGGTCACAAAGGCCTCCAAACGTGTTGATACCTTTTAACCCTTCGCTATCAAATTTAATATTAAATGATCTTTGGATCTTTAATAAAACGTCGTCAATATCTTCAGGATCGACGTTGTTAAGCTTATAAATTTCTCTTCCCATACTCACAGTGTCTGTATTACGACACTTTCTATGCCAATGTTTAATTTATTTGCTTAAGTACATGGATTTTTCTTTATACAGGTGCCTGAAGTATGGATCTTCCAGGTTAGGTATAAAGCGGATAGCCTCGCCTGTTGATTTCATTTCAGGGCCCAGTTCTTTGTTCACCTCGGGGAATTTATCGAAGGAGAATACTGGTTCCTTAATGGCATAACCTACAAGCTTGCGCTCTATGGTAAAGTCTTTCAGCTTATTAACTCCTAGCATAACTTTAGCCGCGATGTTAATGTAAGGGACGTCATAAGCCTTAGCAATAAAAGGCACTGTTCGGGATGCACGGGGATTGGCCTCAATCACATAAACCTTTTCATCTTTAATGGCAAATTGTATATTCAGCAAGCCGCGTACATCAAGCGCCCGGGCAATTTTAATAGTATGTTCTTCCATCTGGCGAATCACATTGTCAGATAGGTTAAAGGGTGGCAACACCGCGCTCGAATCACCAGAGTGAATACCGGCAGGTTCAATATGTTCCATTAAGCCAATGATGTGCACATCGTCCCCATCACTTATTGAATCAGATTCTGATTCTTCCGCACGATCAAGGAAGTGATCTATCAGTACACGGTTACCTGGTAAATTTTTTAGCAGGCCAACCACAGCTTTTTCAAGATCTTCATCGTTAATCACAATGCTCATTCCCTGTCCACCCAGCACATAACTTGGCCGTACCAATACAGGATAACCCACCACATGTGCCACTTCTATTGCTTCTTCTGCATTTTCGGCTACGCCGTATCTTGGATAGGGAATATCAAGTTCTTTCAGCAGATCAGAGAAACGGCCGCGGTCTTCGGCAATATCCATATTGTCAAAAGATGTACCTATTATCTTTATACCATGCTCGTGTAACTTCTCGGCCATTTTCAGAGCAGTTTGACCACCTAATTGCACAATAACACCTTCGGGTTTTTCAAGTTCGATGATCTCACGAACATGTTCCCAAAACACAGGCTCAAAGTATAGCTTATCGGCCATGTTAAAGTCTGTAGATACCGTTTCAGGATTACAGTTGATCATGATGGCCTCGTAGCCCGACTCTTTAGCCGCCAGCAAACCATGCACACAGCTATAGTCAAACTCAATACCCTGACCAATGCGGTTCGGGCCCGATCCTAATACGATTATTTTCTTTTTATCTGACACCTCCGATTCATTCTCGCCTTCGTAGGTTGAGTAGTAGTAAGGTGTTTTAGCCGGGAATTCTGCTGCGCAGGTATCCACCATTTTATAAACACGTTTTATGCCCAGTGCTTTGCGGCGCTGATAAACATCCTCTTCTGTAACGTTGGTTAATACGTGGGCGATTTGCACATCCGAAAATCCTTTTTGTTTAAGGTTGAAGAAAAATTCTTCGGGGATGTTGTTTAATGAGTATCGGCGAAGCTCAACCTCAAGGTTAACGATCTCCTGTATCTGGTTTAAAAACCAACGATCTATTTTGGTTGCTTTTCTTACAGATTCAATTGGTACACCTAAACTTAAGGCATCATAAATATGGAATAATCTGTCCCAACTTGGATGCTCCAGGCTGTTCATAATCTCCTCGAGATTTCTGCTCTGGCGGCCATCGGCACCTAAACCGGCGCGGCCAATTTCTAAACTCTGGCAAGCCTTCTGCAAAGCTTCGATAAAGCTTCGTCCTATAGCCATTACCTCGCCAACAGATTTCATCTGCAAGCCCAGTTCGCGGTTGGCTCCTTTAAATTTATCGAAGTTCCAACGCGGTATTTTTACGATCACATAATCAAGCGTAGGCTCAAAATAAGCAGACGTTGTTTTGGTGATCTGATTTTCTATTTCATCAAGATTATATCCTATGGCCAGTTTGGCTGCTATTTTAGCAATTGGGTAACCTGTCGCCTTGGATGCCAGCGCCGATGAGCGCGAAACCCTGGGGTTGATCTCGATAGCAATGATCTCCTCGTTAGCCGGGTTTACCGAAAACTGCACGTTACAACCACCTGCAAAGTTACCAATGGCGCGCATCATCTTAATTGCCTGGTTACGCATGTCCTGGTAGCAGCGGTCGCTTAGTGTCATCGGCGGGGCCACGGTGATCGAGTCGCCTGTATGAATACCCATTGGGTCGAAGTTTTCAATAGCGCAAATGATAATTACATTATCATTATTATCTCTCAGTAACTCCAGCTCAAATTCTTTCCAGCCTAAAACAGCCTGCTCTACCAGTACCTCATGGGTCGGCGATGCCTGTAGCCCGCGGCTCAATGCTGCATCAAAATCTTCTTTCTTATGTACAAAGCCAGCACCTTTACCACCAAGTGTATAGCTTGGCCTGATCACTAGCGGAAAACCAATCTCCTGTGCAGCTTCTTTTCCCTCTAAAAATGAATTGGCAATTTTTGAGGTAGCTACCCCTACACCTATATCTACCATTAATTGGCGGAAAGCCTCACGGTTCTCTGTCTTTTCAATCGCGGCTATATCTACGCCTACAATTTTCACACCGTATTTTTCCCATAAACCTTGTTCATCGGCCTCTATACAGAGGTTAAGCGCTGTTTGGCCACCCATGGTAGGCAATACGGCATCAATTTTTTGTTCCTTTAAAATAATCTCTATGCTTTCGCAAGTAAGCGGTAGCAGGTACACATGATCGGCAATAACTTTATCCGTCATGATGGTAGCCGGGTTACTGTTAATAATGGATACCGAAATACCTTCTTCTTTTAAAGAAAGTGACGCTTGTGAGCCTGCGTAATCAAATTCACAAGCCTGCCCAATAATAATAGGGCCTGAACCAATAATTAAAACGGATTTGATGGAGAGATCTTTGGGCATAGGACTTTTTTAAGTCAAAAAATTAAAGTCAAAAGTGAAAACCAATTGCGGTTTTTATCCTTTATACTATGCGCTGAAAGGGAAAATCCCGACTTCAGCGTCGGGGTGCAAAGATAGAAAAATAGAATTACATGTGCTTATAATTTTCAATTTTTAATTGATAAAGATGAATTAATATAAGATGAACTATTGTTTCGATATAAAACCAGAATAATTATATTTACAATAGAGAAAAACCGATTATTAAAGTCATGGTAAAAAGATATTTATTGCTGTTGGTTATTCTTAATATAACTATTAATGGTTGCGGCATGTTCCAGTCAATTATTAAATCCTCTTTCCCTTACGCTACTACGCTGGTTATACCGGCATCGTCAAAAGTTGAGAACAATTATTCTGCCATTAGTATGGCCAACAGCTTTGATCAAAACTTTAGCAAGAGCGGCAATAACGGAGATAAAATAAGCCAGGTACGTGTTGTTTCTGCCAAGTTGAAATCGGTAGAACCCTCTGATTATAATATGGGCGATCTGGCATCCGTAAAGATCTATCTTTCAAAAGAGGATGGTAAAGACGAAATACTGGTTGCTTCGCGAAGCGACATAAGCGCCAATGCTGGTAACAACATCGTACTGGATATTGATAATTCTCAGTTATTAGACGACCTTGTACGTGAACCCGGTATAAGGGTGCGCATGGCCTATAAATTGCGCAACAAGGTAAATACAGACGTAAGCTTGCATGTGGTATTGGGCCTTGCCGCTTATCCAGCAGAGAAGTAGTATTTACTTTATAAGTTTATTATCTACATCCGGAAATACCAATATAGGCTTATAATTGCGTGCCTCATCCATTTCCATATACCCGTATGACATGATGATCACAACGTCGCCAACCTGCGCAAGTCTTGCAGTAGCTCCATTCAGGCAAATAGTACCGCTGCCCCGTTCACCTTTTATAACATAAGTTTCAAAGCGCGCACCATTGTTATTATTTACAATTTGTACCTTCTCATTGGCTATAATATTCGCCGCATCCATTAAATCTTCGTCTATTGTAATACTGCCAACATAATTTAATTCAGCTTGGGTTACCCTTGCACGGTGCAGCTTGGATTTTAATACCTCAATAATCATGGTGCAAAGTTAGCAATAAGCTTTTGTTAATATAAAGGGTCAATTATCAGGCCAGTATCATGTTATCAATCAACCGGGTAACACCTACTTTAACGGCTACCAGGGCCACTATTTCCTTTGTCTGCTGATCAGATTTATGCAAGTTTTCGCCATTGGCGATCTCAAAATATTCCAGTTCAACCCCGGGTTCAGCACTGATCATTGCTGCACATTCGCGGGTTAAAGCCGGCATCTTAGTACGGTCGAAGTTTTCCATGAGCCAGTTCAGCGTTTTTGATAGTACCAGGGCGTGTTGCCTGTCCCCCGCAGATAAATGGATATTTCTTGAGCTCATGGCCAAGCCATCTGTTTCCCGCAATATGGGGCACATTACCAGCTTAACCGGAAGTTTTAAAATTTCAACCATTTTTTGGATCACCAAAACCTGCTGGTAGTCTTTCTGTCCAAAAAAAGCCTTATCCGGTTTAACAATATTAAATAGCTTAAATACTACCTGGGTTACCCCCTGGTAGTGCCCCGGCCTGAATTTGCCTTCCAGTAAATGTTCCAGTTCTCCAATTTCTAAATGCCATTGCTCATTGCCGGCATACATTTCACTTACCTCCGGATTAAACAGTGCGTCACACCCGGCCTGTTCCAGTTTTTCAATATCAGCAGTTATTGGCCGGGGGTATTTTTCCAGGTCTTTAGGGTCATTAAATTGGGTAGGGTTTACAAAAATACTGCAAACTACTTTATCGGTTTCCTGCTGTGCCCGGACAAGTAATGACAGGTGCCCATTGTGCAATGCGCCCAATGTGGGCACAAAGCCAATTGTTTTACCATCACTGCGTAATTGCTCTAAATACTGGCTGAGGTCCTTCCTCTTGGTGAAAATCTTCAATTGAATAGAAATTTATAAAAATCCGGCTAAGATGTGCAATTGATTAAAAATAACCAAAACTAACTTGTATAATACATTGATAATTTATAAGATAATGCTTATATTTGCAGACTCAATTTTTTTACTTCTTTACATAAATTTAATACTGACTAGAGATGGGTAAATCTAAGCTATTGTTCATAACTCATGAAATGTCACCATTCCTCGAACTCTCAAAAATTTCTGAAATTACGCGCCAATTGCCACAGGCAATGCAGGAAAAAGGCTACGAAATCCGTATCCTTATGCCGCGTTTCGGAAATATCAATGAGCGCAGGAATAGACTTCATGAGGTGATCCGTTTATCGGGTATGAATATCATCATTAATGATAATGATAATCCTTTGATCATTAAGGTAGCATCGATCCCGGCAGCGCGTATGCAAGTGTATTTTTTAGATAATGAAGAATATTTTCAGCGTAAGTATGTGTTTGGCGACAAGGATGGCAAGTTTTATGCTGACAATGACGAACGAACGATCTTCTTTTGCAAGGGTGCATTAGAAACTGTAAAAAAATTAGGCTGGGCGCCTGATATCATTCACTGTCATGGTTGGATGAGCTCATTGGTACCGGCTTATTTAAAAACAACTTATAAGGACGATCCGACCTTCAAAAACTCAAAAGTGATTTATTCAATTTACGAAAATGATTTTGACGGCCAGCTTAGTCCTGACTTTGCACAAAAAGCGGTTATGGCTGACATGACCGAAAAACACACCGAGGTTTATAAACCGGGTAGCAATTCATCGCTGTATGCAGGTGCTATTCAATATTCTGATGGAATAGTTTTGGGAAGCGAAAATATAGACGAAGAAGTGTTAAATAATGTTAAAAACAGCCATAAATCGGTTTTAGAGTTTAATTCCACTTCAGATTTCGAAAATTATTACAATTTTTACGACGAAATTACCAACGAAGAATTGGTACATGTTGCATAATATTTGAGATCATATATGAAATTATTCCGATTAGACTTATTGACCCTGTTAATAAGTCTTTTTATTTTAAATAGCTGTAAAAATCCGGATACCATCGGGTTAGGTTTAGACGCCTCTACTCAATTAAACGGTTCACTGATAGATACGTCAACAATTGTTGTCAACACCTACCCTGAAGACTCGATAATAACATCCGGACTTACAAAAACCCCTATGGGGTATTTTCAGGATCCCATATTAGGGTCAACGGAGGCAAATGTGGCAGTTGCGCTGAATTTGCCTGGCAGCACCACGTTTACGCTTCCTACCGGAACAATAACCATTGACTCTGCGGTGCTGGCATTAAAGTTCACGGATGGCTTTTATGGTGACGAACTTACCTCTAAGTATAAGGTAAATGTTTACCAGTTAACCAAAAGGCCAACAGCTCAAAATTATTACAATACTACTCCATGGAACAAATGGCGCGATTCAACAAAATTATTAGGCACTCGTTCATTTTTCTCACGTACACATGATAGTCTAAAAATTTATAATATCATTGCCGGCGCACCTGATACACTTATAAAAGTTGTACCCCAATTAAGGATACCTATAAGTAAAGATTTTATAAATAACATTTTGTTTAACGCCAGCAGCGATCAATTATCCTCTAACACCATTTTTCAGAATAATGTTAAAGGGTTATATATCACGCTTGACAAAAGTGGCTCAACGGGCCCTGGCGGGATATTTATGTTAAACATGAATGATTCTTTAGTTGTTTATTACCGGTC
>JAQBOK010000374.1 GCA_028288085.1 Mucilaginibacter sp. | reverse complement strand
TGTTAACCAACTTTGCTACTGTACGTAAGTCGATCAAAAAGATGTCAAACATCGATAAATTGACTAAAGACGGTACTTACAGCAACCTTTCTAAAAAAGAAAGACTGATGATACAGCGTGAGCGTATCAAATTAGAAACCTTGTTAGGTGGTATAGCGGATCTTAACCGTTTACCTGCTGCATTGTTCCTGATCGACGTAAAGAAAGAACATATCGCGGTTTCAGAAGCATTAAAGTTAAATATACCAACTTTTGCAATGGTTGATACCAACTCTGATCCGTCAAACATCGATTTCCCTATCCCAGCAAATGATGATGCTACCAAATCAATTTCATTAATCACCGGTATTATTATTAAAGCGATAGAAGAAGGTCTGGATGAGCGTAAACGCGAGAAAGAAGATGAAGCTGAAAAGGAAGCGGCAATAGCGAAAGCTAAAGCTGATAGCCCAAAAGCTGAAGCTGCGGCTGCATCTGCACCTGCAGAAGGTGGCAAAAGAAAAAGAGTAACTGCTGATGCAGAAGCTCCGGCTGCTGCCCCTGCTGAAAAGACAGAGGAATAATATCATAAAGTTGTAGGTTGTGAGTTGTAAGTTATAAGTGTTCTTATACCTACAATTTGCAACTTTCAACATTATAAACAAAAGAGTTCAAGGGTGTGTTGTAGATGAACGATTTTACCTGCAACATACAACTTATAACATACAACAAAATTTAAAGAGATGTCTACATTACAAATTACTGCATCTGATGTAAATAAACTGCGCCAGCAAACAGGTGCAGGTATGATGGATTGCAAAAAAGCTTTGACCGAAACCAACGGTGATTTTGAAGCTGCGATTGACTATTTAAGGAAAAAAGGCGCTAAAGTGGCTGCAAGTCGTCAAGACCGTGAGTCTAACGAAGGTGTAGTAATTGCCCGTACATCAGAAGATGGCAAACGCGGTGTAATTATAGAATTGAATTGCGAAACTGATTTCGTGGCTAAGAATGCCGAATTTATTGCTTTTGCAAACGCGATTGCTAACGAAGCTGTTGAAAACAAACCAGCTGATATTGAGGCCCTGAGCCAATTGTCAATCGACACAGATGTTAGCCGTATCACAATCGGCGAATCTATTATTGATAAAACAGGTAAGATCGGCGAGAAGATCGGCATTTCTAAATATGAAATTGTTGAAGGCGAAAAAGTGATCGCTTACATACATGGAAACTTCCGTTTGGCGGTGTTAGTTGCTTTGAGTGCTAATGCAGCCGGAGCAGATGAGGCCGGAAAAGATGTAGCTATGCAAATTGCTGCCATGAGCCCGGTTGCTATTGATAAGGATGGTGTAGATGCTACAACTATTGAGCGCGAGCTTGAAATTGCAAAAGAGCAGATACGTGCCGAAGGCAAACCAGAAGAAATGGTTGAAAAAATATCGCTTGGAAAGTTGAACAAATTCTACAAGGACTCAACCTTGTTGAACCAGGAGTTTGTGAAGGACCCTTCCAAAAACGTTGCCCAGTTTTTGAGCACTGTTGAAAAAGGACTAACCGTTACCGCATTTAAGCGGATCGCTTTAGGAGCTTAAATTATTCATCCCCCTCGTATTAACGAGGGGGATTTTTTTTGGTATATACTGGCCTAAGCTGAGGGTTTTTACTACCCTGATATTCGTCGCCGTAGCTCAGAAATTTTTAACATTTTTGTGTGCAGAGAGTAATTGTTATTTAACGAATAATTGACGGATGAAATTCAAACTAATTGCTGCGTTTTTATTTTTAGTTTCCTTAAGCGTTTCTGCCCAGCAAAAATCAAATCAAAATTCTGATGTCAATCCGGCCGATGTGCAGCCATTGGACGATGCGATACATCATGGGTACCTGCCAAATGGATTGGCCTACTACGTGCGTAAGAACCAGACCCCTAAAAAAAGAGCGGTGGTGTATTTGGTCGAGCGCGCCGGTTCTTTGCAGGAGGATGACAATCAACTGGGATTGGCTCATTTTACCGAGCACATGGCTTTTAATGGAACACGCGACTTTCCTAAAAATCAGTTGATTGATTATTTACAGAAGTCGGGCGTAAAATTTGGCGCAGATGTTAATGCACATACCGGGTTTAACCAAACGATATACGAATTGACACTTCCGACTGACAGCGTGCAGGTAATGAATAAAGGGTTGGATATGTTACTTAACTGGGCAGGTTATATAAGTTTTGCTCCTGAGGAAGTTAATAAAGAACGCGGTATAATACGGGAAGAGGCGCGCATCAGACAGAAAAGTGCAATTGAACGTATGGGCAATCAAACGAGGCCGGTGGAGCTTAATAACTCCCGTTATGCCCAACGATTGCCTATCGGTACCGAAGATATTATTAAAAACTGTACGCCTGAAGAACTTAAACATTTTTATCAGGATTGGTATAGGCCAGATGAGGAGGCGGTAATCGTTGTTGGTGATATCAATCCCAATAAAATAGTGGATTTGATCAAAGAAAAATTTGGCGTACTCCAGAATCCTGCAAAAGAGAGAGCACTGGCTGATTATGCTATCCCGCCTGCGGCTGGAACCCAGGTAAAGATACTAACCGATCCGGAAGCCCAGTACACTGAGTTTTCAATGACGGTGCGTCTTCCCGGAACTAAAATGCGTACCAATGCGGAATACTTGCAAAAAACGTGCACTATTCTGCTAAATAAGATGCTGAATGACCGGTTTAAGGAAATTGCAAGAAGCGGTAACCCTCCTTTTTTATACGCCGGCGGCGGCAATGCTTCATCTTTAGGAAATACAGATGTATTCACAATTAGAACCATTGCCAAGCCAGGGGAGTTGGAAAAGGCTACAAAAGCATTGTTAGCCGAAATTGAACGTGCCCGGAAATTTGGTTTTACTAATGAGGAGTTTGCTAATGCAAAACGGTGGTATTTGAACGGACGATTCAGTTCATATACAGATATGGCTAACCATAAATCTGAATTGTATGCGCAGGAGTACTCCCGTAACTTTTTGCTGGGCGAAGGTTGCCCCGGCTTGGAATATGAATATAATTTTTCCCGGGATAACTTAGGAAAAGTTAATTTGTCCTATGTTAACTATCTGATGATTCCTTACACATCTGATCAGAATCGCTATATCATTGTTGAAGCTCCGGAGAAAGATAAGGCTAATTTACCTGACAAAAAAACAGTGTTAGATTGGGTTAATAACCCCGGCAAAGATGTGCAGGCTTATGCGGATGTCAAGGTTGATAAGGATATAGATATTTTATCAGATAGCGAATTGAAACCCGGCAAAATAGAGTCAGATGCCTCGGATGGTGCTATCGGTACGGAGACTTTAACATTAAGCAATGGGGCGAAAGTCATATTGAAGAAAACAAATTTTCATAACGGACAGATCTTATTCGATACCTATGGATTTGGCGGCACTTCCCTAGCCCCGGATGCAGAGTATCCATCTGCCGTATTATCGGCTGCTTTGGTGCGTAGGAGCGGGCTTGCAAATTTTAACCAGGTTGAATTAGATAAATTTTTGACAAACAAGGGAGTGAGTTTATTGCCCTATGTTAATACTTATTACCAGGGAGTATCGGGCTCTGCTACGCGGCATGATTTTGAGTTAGCCCTTAAATTGATCCATTTATATTTTACTGCACCTAAAAAAGACCCTACTGTTTGGGAAGGCCTTTTATCTGAGCAACGATCATTCCTGGCAACAAAAGATAACTCGCCGGCAGGTGTTTTTGCTGATACCGTTAACGCGGTATTGCATTGTTATAATTATAGGTCGATGGGTTTTAATAAAAAGATGTTGCAGTCGGCAACCATTGATAAGGCATATGACTTTTACCAGGGCCGCTTTGCCGATGCAAGTAATTTTACTTTCATATTTGTTGGTAATTTAGATGATATTGGTATTCGGGGCTTAATAAAGAAGTACATCGGAAGTTTGCCGTCTACCCACAGTAACGAAACCTATAAAGATAGAGGGATGTATCCTGTAGCCGGAAAAGTGACAAAAGTTGTCCGCAAGGGTATCGACGACAAAAGCACGGTTGAATTGGTTTTCAGCGGTCAATTTGAGTATAGTCAAAATAACAACCTGCAATTAAAGGCACTTGGTGAGATATTACAGATTAAGCTTTTGGAACGTTTGCGGGAACAGGAGAATGGAGTCTATTCGCCAAGGGCTACTACATATTGTACCAGTTATCCTAACAAAAGATATACAGTAACAATTCAGTTTACATGCGGGCCAGATAATGTAGATAAGTTGATAGCTGCTACAATGGACGAAATTGGTAAAATAAGAAAGGATGGTGCCCAATTGACAGATATAGAGAAATTTAAGGCACAAGAAACCAGGGTGACCCAGGTGAACCTGAAAGAAAACGGTTTTTGGCTCAGTCACTTGGCTTCAACGTCACTTAACCAGGGAAACCCCGATTATATAGTTGATTACCTTAAAAGGTTGGATGATGTAACTGCCGAAAGCAGTAAAGAAAGTGCCAATAAATATTTGAGTGATAATTTGGTTGAATTAATCTTATTGCCGGAAAAAAAGTAAGCCATTAGATAGAATTAACATATGATAACTGCCTTTCACAACGCCCTTATTATTTCGGATGGCCAAATCATCCAGGGCAAAGCCGTTTTAATTTCTGAAGGAAAAATAGTCGGCGTCGTTCCCGATAGCGAAATGCCAGGGAATGCTGAAAAGATTGATCTTCAGGGAGCATTTGTTGCGCCTGGTTTGATTGATCTGCAGATATACGGTACTGGGGGAAAATTATTTGCCGGTAAACCCGAAGAGGCCGCGCTTGAGCAAATGGAAAATGATATGCTTGGCCAGGGCACTGTTGGTTTTTTTGCAACCATAGGTACCAATAGCAACGATATTGTGGAGACTGGAATTGAAGCTGCCAAATCTTACAGAGCGCATTGCAAAGGGAATTTTTGGGGCCTGCACCTGGAGGGGCCCTACCTTAATGCAAAGAAAAGAGGCGCTCATCCTGAAAAATATATCAAAAAAGGAACACTTGCCGAAGTACAGCGTTGGATTGAAATGGCTGATGGTGTGATCAGGATGATGACCATTGCCCCCGAATTGCAGGATCAGGAAGTGATTGATTATTTAAATGACCACGGTGTTATTTTATCCTCAGGCCATAGCAATGCTACTTACCAGGAAGGAAAATCATTTTTAAATAACCCGGTAAAGGCAGTTACCCATTTATACAATGCCATGCCGCAAATGCATCATCGCGAGCCTGGATATATACCTGCCATATTTGAAGAGCGCCCTTATACAAGCATTGTTGCGGATGGCATACATGTTGATTTTGCCATGATCCGCTTGGCTAAACGGGAGTTGGGCGATAAATTGTTCCTGATAACCGATGCGGTAACTACCGCAAATGAGGGTACCTACCAGCACCAGTTTACCGGCGACCGGTATGTAATGCCCGATGGCACGCTCTCCGGTTCGTGTCTTACCATGCTAAAGGCAGTGCAAAACTGTGTAAACCATGCAGGCATAGGATTGGCCGAAGCAATTAACATGGCATCATTATACCCCGCACAACTGGCAGGGGTAAATAAAGGGAAAGTGGAAACCGACTTTGATGCTGACCTTATTGTGTTTGATGAAAATTATGAAGTTAAGGCAACCTATATTGCAGGTAAACAAGTAGGCTAAACAACATAATATCTTAACACTGAATTTAAATTAATACTTTTGACAAACTACCTCCAAATGAAATATAAAAGGATCCTACTTAAGCTGAGCGGCGAATCGCTGATGGGCGACAGGCAATACGGCATCGATAATAACCAGGTTTTACAGTATGCACACGATATAAAAAGCGTTTATGACGCTGGTATCGAAATAGCCATTGTAGTAGGAGGAGGCAATATTTTTAGAGGGTTAAGCGCCGAAAAATCAGGCATGGAACGTGCCCAGGCTGATTATATGGGAATGCTTGCCACTGTGATCAATTGCATGGCTTTGCAAAACGCGCTTGAAAGTATTGGTGTTGATACCCGTTTACAATCGGCTATAAAGATGGAACAAATATGCGAGCCCTACATTCGCCGCCGCGCTATGCACCATTTGGAAGTAGGGAAGATCGTGATATTTGGCGCTGGGACCGGTAACCCATATTTTACTACTGACACGGCAGCCTCATTGCGCGCTATCGAAATTAAAGCTGATGTCGTTTTAAAAGGCACACGCGTTGATGGTATCTATACTGCCGACCCGGAGAAAGATCCGACAGCTACCAGGTATGATGAAATATCGTTCCAGGAAGTATATGATAAAGGCCTTAATGTAATGGACATGACGGCTATCACTTTATGCCAGGAAAACAAGCTGCCCATTATAGTATTTGATATGAACAAACCAGGCAATTTTATGAAAATTGCGCAGGGTGAAAAGGTGGGGACACTGGTGAAATAGTTTAATATCGAATATCGATTTTAGTTTCGAAAAGGTTTATTTGGGTTGGGGATTTGAAGTGGGTGTGAAAATCATACTTTTTACTATTTTTGACAAAAATTAATACAATGAGCGAACTCATTAAAAAACAAGTTACTGATGCCCGGTCTTTGATGGAAAAGGCGATTGACCATTGCGACGGCGAATTACAAAAGATTCGTGCCGGCAAGGCAAGCCCCAGCATGCTGGATGACATTATGGTTGATTATTATGGCAACCCAACTCCTTTAAACCAGATAGGCAGTGTTAATACACCCGATGCTCGTACAATTGTGATACAGCCGTGGGAAAAATCCCTGCTGGGCCCCATTGAAAAAGCTATTATGGAAGCCAACCTGGGGGTTAATCCACAAAATGACGGGATAATCATCCGCATCAACGTACCTCCGTTAACTGAAGAACGCCGCCGCGATCTTGTTAAAAAAGCAAAGGCCGAAGCCGAAACAGGCAAAATAGCTGTCCGCAATATCCGCAAGGACGCCAATGAAAAAATAAGAAAATTAAAATCAGAAGGCGTATCTGAAGATGAAATGAAGGCCGGTGAAGGTGAGGTGCAAAAGCTAACAGACGCTTTTATCATAAAGGTTGACCAGCTGTCTGAAGCTAAAGAAAAAGATATTATGACAGTGTAAGTATTAAAGCAATGTCAAATTAAAGGGAATGAGCTATTTAAGCCATTCCCTTTTTTTATTTTTACCTCAATCATGAAAGTACTTTTATCGTATCTATCGGCCCATCGCTGGGTGGTTATATTGGCCCTGGTCCTCGCTGGTTTTAATATCGGATTTTCTCTCATTGATCCCTATATTACAAGAGAAATTTTTGATAAATATGTTATCCCCACCAATCATAAGGTTTATAGTTATGAATACAGACTACACGGTTCGTTAATATTAGTTGCCCTGGCTATAGGCGCAGCTATGGTATCGCGCATAGCAAAAAACTTCCAGGATTATTTTACCAATATTATTGTGTTGAAGGTGGGCGCCAGAATGTACGCCGATGGTTTGAAGCACTCGCTTGAACTGCCTTACCAGGTTTTTGAAGATCAGCGGAGCGGCGAAACTTTGGGGATATTGCAAAAGGTGCGGTTGGATTGCGAGAAATTTATTACCTCGTTCATCAGTGTGCTTTTTGTTAGCCTGGTGGGTATGATATTTGTGATGGTGCTCTCAATAAATATAAACTATAGGGTTACATTGGTTTATTTAGGCGCCATGCCTGTTATCATGTTCGTAAGCATGGTTTTAAGTAAGCAAATTAAGGTAATACAAAAAAAGATCGTATCGCAAACTACTGCGCTTTCCGGCTCAACCACCGAATCATTAAGAAATATTGAACTGGTAAAAAGTTTGGGCCTTGCCAAGCAGGAAATAGAACGCTTAAATAAAACGACCTATAAAATATTAGACCTTGAACTTAAAAAGGTAAAGTATGTGCGTAGTATGAGCTTTGTGCAGGGTACCGTAGTAAACCTGGTGCGTAGCATTATGGTTGTATTATTGCTGATCCTTATTTTTAAAGGAACTTTAACTCCCGGAAGCTACTTAATGTTTTTATTCTATTCCTTTTTCCTGTTCAACCCTTTGCAAGAACTCGGTAATGTTATTCAATCATGGCGGGAGGCGGAAGTTTCACTGGGGAATTTTAAAAGCATTTTGAGTACGCCTATTGATGAAAAGCCCGAAAAACCTGTTCTGCTTGAAAATATAGATAAACTGACTTTTAGCAATGTGACTTTCAAACACCTTACAGCCAATCGCAATGCGTTGAATAATATCAGTTTTGAAACCAATGTAGGGGAAACAATAGCTTTCGTTGGGCCATCAGGTTCAGGGAAAACCACTTTGGTGAAGCTTCTTGTTGGCTTATATCAACCTTTAAATGGCGATATTTTGTATAACGATGTGCCAAGCAGGGAAATAGACCTTGATCAGCTACGCGAGAAAGTAGGATTTGTAACACAGGATACGCAGCTGTTTTCAGGTACAATACGAGAGAACCTGCTATTTGTACGTCCGGATGCAACAGACGAAGAATGTATGCAGGCTTTGCAGCGTGCAGCTTGCCAGACTTTGTTAGCAAGGGCAAGCAACGGCCTGGATACGGTAATAGGCGAAGGAGGTGTGAAAGTTT
>JAQBOK010000367.1 GCA_028288085.1 Mucilaginibacter sp. | reverse complement strand
ACGATACCAACTTTAAAGGGAAATTGGTGGTGGATGTTACCGAAGTATTATTTTTCAGCATGCGTGGCAACGAATCCCCCGATGCAGGCATAGCTTACTATAAACATCGCACACCCGCCCAAAAAGTAAGCTTCCTGCTGGATAAACCAATTGAATCACGCCTGGTATTTTTAAATGAAGGTCAATATTCAATCAACGCTATGTTAGGTAAGTTGCACATCCCTGATCGCCCCGGCGTATATCCCTTCCTTGATTTTCCACCAGGTTTTGAACCCGTCAGATTTAACAGGCAGAGCGTAATGACCGATGACTTTGTAGCAGATACCAACCAGCATAACCAGGTAAAGGGGATATGGGTGCTTTTAAAGGGCGACCCCACCCCACCCATGAGCGGGAAACTTTTAGACACGGTGATGCTATCAGTAAAAAGGGATGTAGATAAAATAAAGGCAAGAGGCGGTGATGTGGTATTTACCCGTACACCATCAAACGGCTTCTTTTTAATGGCCGAACAGCACATGTTTCCGCGACCCGCTTATTGGGAAAGGTTGCTAAAGGAGACAGGGTGCAAAGGCTTCTACTATGCCGATTATCCGGCCACCGCCAAACTTCAATGCCCCGAGTTTTCGCACTTGACACCAAAGGATGCCGTAATATACACCCAAACCCTGGTGAGTATCCTCGGGAAAGAAAAGGGATGGACTTATAAGAAAACAGCTAATAATATCCCGAATTAATTAACCTTAATTATCCTTAAACTCATTACGTTATGGTTTTTAACTCATACACCTTCATCGCTTTCTTCGCCATTATGCTGGTTTTGCATAATCTCCCCATTCCGTGGAAGGCAAAAAAGATCAATCTACTAATAGCCAGCTATATTTTTTACGCCGCATGGAACCCGCCATTTATTTTATTGCTTTGGCTATCAACTGTAGTCGACTTTTTTGTGGGCAGGGCATTATACACGCAGCCCAATAAACATAAACGCCGGGTGCTGCTGGTAATAAGCCTCATTGGCAACCTGGGCATGCTTTGCTTTTTTAAATATGGCGGTTTCATATTGGAGAATTTTGTACATATTACCAATGCCTTAGGGATAGATTATCATCCTGCCAAACCCAATATTATACTCCCGGCAGGTATCTCTTTCTATACATTTACAACGCTTTGCTATACTATTGATATGTATAAGAAAAAGAGCAAGCCTGTAAAATCGCTGCTTGATTTTTCTTTGTTTGTTACTTTTTTCCCACATCTGGTTGCCGGGCCTATCGTTCGCCCGCCGCAACTGGTACCGCAGTTTGAAACCGAACGCAAAGCCAGCCGTCAGCAATTACTGGATGGTTTAATGTTGTTATCGCTTGGCCTGTTTATGAAGGTGGTCTGTGCAGATACCCTGCTTTCGGGAACATCAGATATGGTTTTTGGTGCCGGGCGACCCCTTGGCCCCATGGATGCATGGACAGGTGTGCTTGCCTTTTCGGGGCAAATATTTTTTGACTTTGCAGGATACTCTACCTCGGCTATAGGCGTGGCTATGTGCCTGGGCTTTATACTACCGCAAAACTTTTTATATCCTTACGCGGCCATCGGCTTTTCCGACTTTTGGCGCAGGTGGCATATTACCCTGTCTGCATGGCTGCGCGATTACCTGTACATCCCACTAGGCGGTAACCGCCAGGGTCGATTCAGGACCTATATTAACGTGATGATCACTATGCTGATAGGCGGCTTGTGGCATGGGGCCAACTGGACCTTTGTTGCCTGGGGCGGATTGCATGGCGTATATTTATGGGTGGAGAAAGCCCTGAAAGATAGCCGGGCGAAAGCCTCTGACGCGCCCGGTAACGATGGTGTGCCCGCCCCGGTTATTGCCACTGCTGGCCCAAGCTTGGGTACAGCAAGGCCCACCGGGTTCCTCTATGCGCTGCTTACCTTTTTGCTGATCTGTATAACCTGGGTTTTCTTCCGCTCGGCTACGTTTGGCGGGGCAGCGCTGATGCTACTTTCTATGTTTGGGCAAATACCACCCGCGGGGCCACCTTTGCTTACTACTGCAACTATAGTAAAAGTAGGGATAGTAATAACGCTGATGCTTGCCTTCCATTGGTCTATGCGTAATACCACTGTTTTAAAAACAGTCGGTAAAATGCCCTGGTGGCTTACTGGCACAGTTTGGGCAGTAATGTTAATACTGATTATTTTAAGCCAGGAAACCAGTAAAGCATTTATTTACTTCCAGTTTTAATTTAAAGACTAATAAAACCCCTGGTGATCCACTAAAATACTTGCTGCATCTTTGCAACTCTCTACATTGGCCGAAGCCCAGACAACAGAATACAGGCCACTGTAGAGGAGGTAAACCGTATAGCCTTCAATGGATAGTTGCCTGCTAACCTTGCTCAGATCTGTATTGGCCATACCAGCCATACCTTTCATTGATGCCGAAAATGAACTGTAGATAAGTATAGGCAAAGTTTTTGGTTTGTCTTTTAAGTAAGCTTCAAGATCATCAACAGAATTAAAGTTGACGGCGTTTTTTATGTGCCCCAAATTGGAAAAGTTGTTGCCCGATTTGTTTTCAAATTCTTGTTTCGGCCTAAAATCAGCTATGATCAGGTTTGGATTGGCATTAACCAGGTCGACGGTTTCCCTTACACCAATCAGCTTATAAGCAGGCGATGCAATTAGTAAGTCTCTTTTAGTATCTGATGTGCTGGTGTTGGCGAAGAAAGTATTTATACCTTCAAAAAGCACATTAACTTTTGTAAACCCTGCATTGGTTAGTTTTATGGCTGCTTCTATTCCGTCCTGCCCAAAAAGGTCATAGATCAGTATAGGTTTATCTACATACTTTGCCAACAGGGTTATTTGCTTGTCTATGGTATTCAGCGGCACATTAACAGCCCCTCTTATTCGCCCAACATTTTTGTATTCAGAGGTATCCCGAATATTAAATTCAGTTGGCGTTCGTACGTCCATTATCACCGTATTTCTGTCCTTTATTAAGGCTACAGCATCATCGGGCCCAACAAATTTATAGGGAAGATTTGAAGTATAAAGTGATGATTTGCAAGGGAAACCTGCAATAGCGGTTTTGTTTACCTGTGTCATGCCACCGTTTAGGCTATACACATTTTTAAAGCCATTGTCACCCAAATATTTACTAACTATCCGGCTGCGCTGGCTATGCGAACAATACACCAGTATGGTTTTGTCTTTGTATTGCTCCAAATCCTTTATGTGCGCGGGTACCGAATCTATAGTAAGATTTACAGCACCATTTAACCTGCCTATATTGTATGAAACGCTTTTACCGGTATCGGCATACTCGCCCGGCGACCTTACATCAAGCAACAACAGATCAGGATTGGCGGCTATTAATTTACACGCTTCGCTAAAGTATATTGCCTTGTAATTTGTATTGTCAAAACGCTGGTTTAATTGTGCTTTTGCATTAATATAAAGAATACTAAAAGCTAAAAAGCCCAATATCTTTGCTTTCATACTTATCCTGATTAGTTTAGATTTCAGAATAAATATAACTCATTATCCTGTTATTACTTCATACAAACAAGTAAATAACAATTGAATTTTATTGAGGTGGAAAATGATCGGCAGTGCTTGCTATGCGTCCTGCTCCTGTCCTGATTCGATATGTTCAACAGATTCATCAGAGTTGATGGGGCCGAATAATCTCTGAAGTTTTTTGATCTGCCTTTGCCTGTTAAAAAACTCATCCAGTAAATAAGCCGGTATAAAACCGCCTATCCAAAGGGCCGCTGCAAACAAGTTAGAAAACCTGACTGATAAAAATGCAGTAAGCGCAAAAAATAAAAACCCAAATAGTGAATAGTAGTTGGCTTGCTTCACCTTTAAAGCGCAACCCTCTTCCCTGTAATTTTGCTTAAAAGGAAAAGTAAAAAGTGGTAGCCAGATAAAATAAAAAAGGTTTTTTTGAGATAGGGAAAGATCGTCTGAGATATTCTTTTTGATATAATTGTTCAGCTTCGCCAATTGTTTCGATTTGTAGCTTTTGATCTCTTCTTCGGATATTTTACGGCTCGATAATTCTTCAAACGCAACAGTAACTGCCAATTCGGTATAACCAAATTTGTTGTCAATAATCTCCATCAACTTTTCGGTCGAAAGGGCGGCATAAGTGCCTTGCAGTTCGTCTTTAGAAACCATTCAGGTGGCGCAAATTGGTTAGTTTGGCAGAGGATTATACTCAAATATAAGTCAACAACATTCAATTTTCCTAATAAATGTTGATAACTTAATAAATAAATCGTCTTTTTACCCGTCAGCCAGACGGTTAACATTACCTGGTCAATCTAAAAACACCTTTTGCAGTCTTTACGGCCAATGTTGAGACCACTCCGGCTGCCGTTATCCTTCTTATCAAATTATTGTTCTCATCGGCTACATAAACATTACCCGCAGCATCAACCGCCACACCCGATGGGGTATTAAAACTTGCTGATGCACCTGTTGCATTGCCTGTCCCTTTTTTCCCGCTTCCGGCAAAAGTACTTACGCTACCTGCCGGGGTTATTTTGCGCACCAGGTTATTACCGGCATCAGCCACATACACATTACCCCCTGCATCCACCGCTATCCCAAAGGGCGAGTTAAAACTGGCGGCGTTGCCTGTTCCATTTGCGTTGCCTACCGCCCCGCTGCCGGCAAGGGTAGTAACCATGCCTGCCGGAGTGATCTTACGTATCAGGTTATTCCCATTATCGGCCACGTAAACATTTCCTGCGGCATCCACAGCCACACTTTCGGGCAAATTAAAGGTAGCCGTCGGGCCGTTGCCATTATCCGCACCCGTAGCGCCGCTGCCGGCAAGGGTACTTACCAAGCCTGCCGGGGTTATTTTTCTTATCAGGTTGTTGCCATAGTCAGCCACATACAAGTTGCCACTACCATCAACCGCCACACTTAAAGGCGAATTAAAAGTGGCCGTATCTGTCCCATTGCCCGCACCGGCTATACCGGTACCCGCAAATGTGCTTACCAGTCCCGCCGGGGTAATAGCCCTGATAATATTATTGCCTGCATCGGCCACATAAACATTACCTGTTGCATCTACCGCTACACCAAAAGGTTTATTAAAGGCTGCAAGGGTATCCACCCCATTTGCTGATCCTGCTATACCGGCCATGCCTGCAAAGGTGGTTACCACTGTTTGCGGGTCTATCTTCCTGATCAGGTTGTTACCCTGGTCGGCAACGTATACATTACCCGCCCCATCTACCGCAAGGCCAAAAGGGTGGTTAAAGGTAGCGGCTGTACCAATGCCATTGGTGTGCCCGGCTATGCCCCCGCCTGCTACTACTGTAGAGTCAATTACCGGCGTGGGCGACAGCAGTTCTTTGCGCCTGCAACCA
>JAQBOK010000355.1 GCA_028288085.1 Mucilaginibacter sp. | reverse complement strand
CTGCTTCCATGTTTTGTACCTGTATCCCACAATATATCCCAGGCATTTAACAAAGTGACTGGCACCACCGGTATTTTCGCCTCAATAGCCAAACGGAACGGACCATTTTTAAACTGATGAAGTTTGGGTGGATAATCGTCTCCAATCTTTCCTTCGGGGAAAATGATCATGGTTATCCCGTTTTGGAGTTTCTCTATTGCCTTTTTAAACGCTCTGAATGATGACATTTTGCTTTCCCGGTTAACCGGGATATCTGCTGTTCTGAAAAACAAACGGGTTACAATACCCTCTGTAAGTTCCTCCTTACCCATAAAACTGCAGTCGCTCTTTATCAACAGGCAAATAGCTGAAATATCAAGGTTTGAAGTATGATTGGGGCAAATTACATAAGTTCTTGTCCGGTCAAAAGGCACCTCATAAGTAAACCTGTAAAAAATACCGGCAAATGCCGAACTCAACAATCCCCATAGCCGCCTCACCTTGTTCATGTATTTATAATGAGATGATTTTCGCGAAAAATAATAAAGAATGGGATAAAGCAAAAAGTAGAAAAAAGTCACGCTGATCACATACAAGTAAATATGGACTTTCCTAAATAGCAATTTCATCGGTATCAAAAATATAAAAATTCCTTACTTTCGCCTCATGGAAACTGTTGTTAGTGGTATCCGTTCCACCGGGAAACTACATTTAGGAAATTATTACGGAGCTATTCAAAACTTCGTAAAAATGCAGCATGAATATAATTGTTATTTTTTTATTGCAGATCTGCACTCGCTCACCACTCACCCTACCCCTGCCGACCTGCATGGAAATGTGAAACAGGTATTGGTAGAATACCTGGCAGCAGGTATTGACCCTGAAAAAGCGACGATATATATCCAATCAGATGTACCGGAAATAGCCGAATTATATTTGTATCTAAATATGAATGCCTACCTGGGCGAGTTGGAAAGAAGTACCTCATTTAAAGATAAAATTCGGGCACAGCCTGATAACGTAAATGCCGGATTGCTAACCTACCCGGTTTTAATGGCTGCAGACATTTTGATACACAGGGCAACAAAAGTACCTGTTGGCAAGGATCAGGAGCAACACCTTGAAATGGCGCGCACATTTGGCAACCGCTTTAACCGGTTATATAATAAAGACTACTTCCCTGAACCTTATGCCTTTAATTTCAGCGATAAGCTGGTAAAAATTCCCGGCCTTGATGGTAAAGGAAAAATGGGAAAATCAGAAGGTGAATCAAACGTGGTTAATTTAGCTGATTCGCCTGAGGTGATCCGCAAAAAAGTAATGCGGGCGGTAACAGACAGCGGTCCAACTGCTGATAACCAGAAAAAACCGTTAGAGATACAAAACTTATTCGACCTGATGAAAGTAGTTTCATCGGCTGATACTTTTGAACATTTCGACAATTTATATAACACTTGTCAGATCCGTTATGGAGATCTAAAAAAACAACTGGCAGAAGATATGATCATTGCGACCGCTCCGATACGCGAAAAAATTAATGTAATTGCCGAAGACACGCCCTATTTAAGGCAGGTGGCCAGGCATGGCGCCATCAAGGCACGGGAAAGCGCCTCGAGAACTATCCGCGAGATAAGAGAGATCATAGGATTCAGGGGATTTTAGCCTCGCCTAAATTCTCCCCGGTAGGGAGGACTAAAAAAGAAGAATTAAAAAGTCTCCCATACCCGGGGAGATTTATAGCGGCCACATTTTGACTTTTAACTTTTGAATTCTATCTTTAACCGATGCACATTGCTATAGTAGGAAATATAGGCGCCGGGAAAACCACGCTAACTGAGTTACTCGCCAAAAACTATGGTTTCGAACCTGTGTTCGAAGCAGTAGATAATAACCCATATCTGGAAGATTTTTACAGCGATATGAAACGATGGAGCTTTAATCTCCAGATCTATTTTTTGAACAGCCGTTTCAGACAGTTAGTGGATATTCAAAAAAGCGAGCGTAATATCATCCAGGATCGTACCATATATGAGGATGCCTATATTTTTGCAGAGAACCTGCACGATATGGGTTTGATGACCACCCGTGATTACGAAAACTACGAAGCTATTTTTAAAAATATTACCGCCTTTATTAAACCACCGGACTTGTTGGTTTATTTAAAAGCATCGGTACCCACACTGGTAAATAATATCCAGCGCCGCGGCAGGGAATATGAGATCGGTATCCGGCTGGATTATTTGTCAAAGCTAAATGATAAATATCAGAAATGGATAAGCGGCTACAAACTGGGCAAGCTATTGATACTGGATAAGGACAAGCTTGATTTTGCCAATAATACCGAAGATATGGCTACCATAGTGCAGATGATAGAACGGGAAATACACGGATTATTTTGATTAAAGTTTAATGGCTCCGCCCTTGTTCGCGTTGTCACCAACAAGTACCATTGCATATTGTATATGGCAATTTAAGTAAGTAGATAAGTAATTACGGGTTTGTTGGTGACAACTCCAACAAAGGCAGCGTTTAATTAAAAGCAAATGAGTAAAAAGTGGCTTCTTATCCTGGCCCTTCCGCTAATATTAGTCTGTATATCTGTTAAAGACAATTGGAAAGAACTCGATCTGGGCGCTTTCAAAATATCTGTCCCGAACGACTGGAATTATCAAAAAATGCAGGGCGAAGACTCGTTCATTGGAAGGATTTTAGGGCCAAAGGCTGTGCTTTATTTTGATTGTAGCGACAGGGGTTATGCAAACCATCTTATACCCACCGAAGATGAATACCTGAAAGAAGAGAATTGGCTGATGAATTGTCCATTATACAAACCCGGCATTACTTATACCGCTAATTTTAATGTTAACAGCGAAAAAGCCAGGCAAATGAAAGAAAAGGGAATTACAGATTCCTCATTAGTCAAAGTTGAAGGTGATCCGTGTTTCAATGCAAAAAAACTTATACACTTACCAACTTCTAAGCAAATAATTAAGTATCCAAATGCAGATTATATAGCTGACTTGATTTATAAAGGTGACACAACAATAATGCCCATCAATGTACCTGTCGAAATCAAAAAACAGAATATTAAAGTTGATAGTACAGACAAATACGTTTATAAAACTATTTGGCCAAAGGTGTCCGGTAAAGGCATGACTGGCATTTATATTCATAGGCGTACATCAAGTTCCAATTTTATGATGGTAGCGAAAGATCTAACTCCGGAAGACCAAGAATTGGCTTTGCAAGCCTTTAAAACAATCAAACTACAAGATAAATAAATCTAAAATCGTAAAACAAATGAAAATCCTCGGTATCATCCCCGCCCGTTATGCCTCTACCCGTTTCCCGGGCAAGCCGTTGGTGGATATTGCCGGTAAAAGCATGATCCGGCGGGTATATGAGCAAGCCAAAAAGTGCATCCATTTATCAGAAGTAATTGTTGCTACCGATGATGACCGGATATTTGAACATGTGACCGGGTTTGGAGGGGCGGCCGTGATGACATCCTACGACCACCAGAGCGGCACCGACCGTTGCGCTGAGGTTGCCCTAAAACACCCCGAATACGACATCATTATTAATATACAGGGTGATGAACCTTATATAGATCCGGAGCAGATCAGCAAACTAATCAGCTGCTTTAATGATGAAAGCACTCAAATTGCCACACTGATAAAAAAGGTGCAAACCGGGCAAGAGCTAAACAATACTAACTCGCCAAAGGTAATTATCAATAAACTTTCAGAAGCTATCTACTTTTCACGTTCCCCCCTGCCGCATATCCGTGGGCAGGAATTAAATAATTGGCTGCAACATTTTACCTATTTTAAGCATATCGGCATTTACGGTTACCGGGCTGATATTTTACAGCAGATCACCAAACTGCCTGTTTCCTCTTTAGAAAAGGCCGAAAGCCTGGAGCAATTGCGTTGGATAGAAAATGGCTATAAAATTAAAGTAGCTGAAACTGAGTTGGAAACCTATGCAATTGATACGCCGGAAGACTTGGCAAAAATTATATAAGAAAACCTAACATGAATAACAAACTACGACTGCTTACAGTATTTTGTTTGCTTTTGTCGTCAATGGTTGCCGTTGCGCAAGATGATGACAACTCTAATAGATTTAACGACTACATTATTAATTTAAAAAACGATACTATTCGCTGCGAAGTAATGTATTTTAAGGGTCCGGACACAAACTTCAGGTTAAAATATCGGATAACTGAAGGTCAGCGCGCTAAAATTATGCCTGTTGACAGTGTTATTGAACTATTTCTTTCTCGTGATTCCAGTATTTACATACCCAGGCTTTTACCTAGAATTGCCAAAAAAACTTTTCTTAAGCGATTGGAGCATGGCAAGGTTAACTTATACCAGAAGGTAAGGTCGGGACCTTCGTACTATGTTTCAACATTTTGGTATGCCGAGAAAGATCACGACAGCCTGAAGCAAATAAAAATTGTGCTATCGACGTTATTGAATCCTGAGGTTGTGGGTTCAAGACAAGAACGTGAAAAAGCTTTCATGGGGCTTATTGCAGATAACCCTGATCTACTTATACGTTTTAAAGAAGCCCGAAAAAGCGCTGATTGTAGTTTTGAGCTGATCCGTTATTATATCAAAACCTATAATGATGAGTATGCGGAGAGCCATAAAACCTCCAAATAAAATTCTATATTGATTGTCTGAACCCGAATCTTTCGAATTAAAGAATTTATTGAATTTCAATTCTGTTAATCTTTTAAATTTAATTAATTCCGGTTCAGACAACATTTCAACTTTCCAACATTACAATCACCCCCCTTCACCTTTTCAACATCCAAAAACCTTTTCAACATTTGTGATTTTATCAGGCAAATCCTGAAAATTTTCGTACTTTTGTATCCCGTACACAAACAATCGGCAAAGGTGTAAAAACCGGCGCCAAATACACAGATCATCATGACTAAATACATTTTTGTTACGGGCGGCGTGACCTCGTCGTTAGGGAAAGGCATTATTTCAGCCTCATTAGCAAAGCTTCTTCAATCCCGAGGGTACCGCGTAACCATACAAAAATTCGATCCCTACATCAATATCGATCCGGGAACATTAAACCCTTATGAACATGGTGAATGCTATGTTACCGAAGATGGCGCTGAAACCGATTTGGACCTGGGTCATTATGAGCGCTTTTTGAATGCCCCTACTTCGCAGGCTAATAACATTACTACCGGTCGTATTTACCAGAATGTGATCAATATGGAGCGCGAAGGCGCTTTCCTGGGGAAAACCGTGCAGGTTGTTCCGCATATTACTGATGAGATCAAAAGAAACATTCGCATTTTAGGCGAAAGCGGTAATTATGATATCGTGATCACTGAATTAGGTGGTACAGTTGGTGATATCGAGTCGCTGCCCTATATTGAAGCAGTAAGACAGTTCAGATGGGAAATCGGTTCCGGAAATTCCCTGGTTATCCATTTAACCCTGATACCTTTCCTTGCTGCGGCAGGCGAGTTAAAAACCAAGCCTACACAGCACTCTGTTAAAATGCTGCTTGAATATGGTATTCAGCCTGATATTTTGGTTTGCCGTACCGAGCACCATCTTAACATGGATATCCGTAAAAAGATAGCGCTTTTTTGCAACGTAAATATCAATGCGGTTATCGAATCAATAGATGCATCAACCATTTATGATGTGCCTTTATTGATGCTAAAAGAGCAGTTGGATAAAACTGTATTGACTAAGCTGAAACTATCCCATAAAAATGAACCCGACCTGGAAAGCTGGAAAGACTTTTTAGGCCGTCTAAAAAATCCGACATCAGAAGTAAGAATAGCGTTGGTAGGCAAATATGTTGAACTGCCGGATGCTTATAAATCCATAACAGAATCATTTATACATGCCGGCTCCCGTAACGAATGCAAAGTAAAGTTAGAGTATATTCCATCGGAACAATTAACTCCTGAAAACGCGGTTGAGCGATTAAAGGGTTTGCATGGGGTGTTAGTTGCACCAGGCTTTGGCGAACGTGGTTTTGAAGGCAAAATTGAAGCCATCCGTTATGTACGTGAAAACAATATCCCATTTTTTGGCATCTGCCTGGGTATGCAATGTGCCGTTGTGGAGTTTGGGCGTAATGTTTTAGGACTAAAAAATGCAGGCAGCACCGAAATGAACGAGCATACCCCACATCCGGTTATCGCCATGATGGAAGAGCAGAAGAAAATCAAGAACAAAGGCGGTACGATGCGTTTAGGGGCTTACGCCTGCGATCTGAAAAAAGGCAGTAAAGTTGCTGCTATATATGGTAAAACACATATTACCGAACGCCACCGCCACCGTTACGAGTTTAATAACAAGTACCTTAAGCAATATGAAGAAGCGGGTATGATCCCATCGGGAATTAACCCTGATAATAACCTCGTTGAAGTAATAGAGTTAAAAAGTCACCCGTTTTTTATCGGCGGACAATTTCACCCCGAATTAAAATCAACAGTTGCTAATCCTCACCCACTTTTTGTTAACTTTGTCGCCGCTTCGTTAGCATACGCCCGCAAGAAGTAATTAAAGTACGATACAAGACAAATGGATAAGAATACATACACAGGGTTTTTCCTGATAGTTCTAATAATGCTGGGGTCTTATTTCCTTTTAAAGCCCACCGATGCTCAGCTTAAAAAAGAAAAATCATTACAGGATTCGATAAAAAGGGTAGCCGCAACAAAAACACCGGTTACCACAGTAAAAGCCGATACGGCAAAAAAAGTAACCGCGGTACTTGATTCAGCACTTTTAAAAACACCTTTTGGTGCCGCTACTTTGGGGAGCGAAAAGTTCATCACCATTGAAAATAAAGAACTCAAAATAAAACTGAGTACCCGTGGAGGCCGTGTTTATTCGGTTGAATTAAAAAACTATAAAACATTTGATAAAAAGCCATTGATATTATTTGATGGTGATAAAGATCATTTTGGCTTGATTTTCAGGACTCAGGATAAACCCATCAATACTGATGAGCTATACTTTACCCCAAGCGCAACAGGTTTAACGGTAGCCGAAAAGGATTCGGCATCAATAACCATGCGCTTAAATTACAGTGCCACGCAGTATATTGATTATGTTTATTCATTAAAAGGCGCAGGCTATAAAGTTGGTTTAAGCATAAAACCAACGGGATTAGATAATGTAATTGCTAATAGTGGTACACTTAACCTGGATTGGGCTGCAAGCCTTCACAAACAGGAAAAGGATATGAAGCAGGAACGTCAGTACTCTTCTATTTGGTACCTTGACACAAATGATGATGATTCTCACCTTAGCTCTGATGAGCAAAAGGATATCACTGATAAAAAGCTTCAGTGGGTATCATTTAAACAACATTTCTTTTCGAGCATACTGATATCAAAACCTGGCTTTAATAAAGCTAGCCTTACAGCAAGCACTGATACCAGCAACCATACCGATGTTAAGCAATTAAAAGCCAGCCTGGTACTCGCCCGCAATACTGATGGCAGTGTCCCGATGGAATTTTATTTCGGTCCTAACCGTTATAAAACGCTTAGCGAGCAGGGCTACAACCTGCAAAAAAATGTTGATATGGGCTGGGGGCCGTTAAAGTACATTAATCGTTTCGCGGTATTGCCCGTGTTCAATGTGCTGCAAAAGTTCAACCTTAACTACGGTTTAATCATTCTTGCTTTAACCGTGGTACTTAAGTTAGTGCTTTCGCCGCTTACTTATAAGTCTTACCTCTCAATGGCTAAGATGCGCATATTAAAGCCGGAAATGGACGAGATAAAAGCCAAAGTTGGCGAGGACAATCCTACATTATTACAGCAGGAGTATTTAAAATTATACAAAAAAGCAGGTGTTAATCCTTTAGGCGGGTGTTTACCGCTTTTAATACAAATGCCTATTGTATTTGCTTTCTTCCGCTTTTTCCCGGGTTTGTTTGAACTTAGAGGCGAAAGCTTTTTATGGATGCATGATCTTTCTACCTATGATTCTGTGATTAGCTTTACACCTATATTTAGTGTAGACCACATTAGCTTAATGTGTTTGCTGATGACTATATCCACACTGGTTTATACTTATTTTAACAACCAGATATCGGGCGCTACAGGGCAGATGAAATATATAGGATATATTACTCCTGTTATATTCCTGATCACGCTGAACAATTTTCCATCAGGCTTAAATTATTATTACTTTTTGGCCAACATGCTCACTTTTGCACAGCAGTATCTGATCCGTTTAATGGTGGATGATAAAAAGATCCACGCCCAGATCCAGGAAAATAAAAAGAAACCAGAAGAAAAGAAAAAGAAATCTGGCTTCCAGGCAAAAATGGAAGAAATGATGCGTCAGCAACAACAGGTGCAGACAAAGAAAAAATAATATTGTTGTAAGGTTGCAATGCTGCCTTTCAAATTATGATATAACCCGGTAGAAAAATCTGCCGGGTTTTTATTTGTTATGATGAGTATTTAACATTTCAATTTTTCGACTAAAATAATTAGCAAAAAATATTACATTTGATACATGTATGCAATTGTTGATATAGAGACCACGGGCGGCCATGCAAATGCTAACGGGATAACAGAGGTTGCCATTTGTATACATGATGGTAAAAAAGTAACCCAGCGATTCAGCACCTTAGTTAATCCGGGCAGAGATATACCTGTATATATACGTGCTTTAACGGGTATTACCAACGAAATGGTACAGGATGCCCCACCATTTGAAGATGTGGCAGCGGATATTTACCACCTGCTGCACGGTAATATATTTGTTGCCCATAATGTCAATTTTGATTTCTCATTTATACGCTACCATTTAGCAGCTGCCGGCTACGATCTGCAGTGCAATAAATTGTGTACCGTAAGGCTTGGCCGCAAAATATTGCCCGGCATGCCATCTTATAGTCTGGGTAAGCTATGTCGTCATCTTGGGATAAATAATGAGAGCAGGCACCGTGCTGCGGGAGATGCCGAGGCAACAGCGATATTATTTTCTATTTTGCTTCAAAATGATTCAGAAAACCATATTCGCGAAGCTCTTAAACTACGCTCAAAAGAACAGGTATTGCCAGCTAATTTACCGAAACTGGATGTTGACCGTTTGCCTTTTTCACCGGGAGTTTACTATTTCCATGATCAGAAGGGTAAAGTTATTTATGTAGGCAAGGCTAAAAATATTAAGAAACGGGTTTGCAGTCATTTTAGTGGCAATAACCCGGGCCCTCAGCGACAAGAGTTTTTGCGCAATATACACCACATTACATATCAGGATTGCGGTACAGAACTGATTGCTTTTGTGCTTGAGGCAATAGAGATCAAACGACTATGGCCTAAATATAACCGATCCCTAAAACGCTTTGAGCATGCCTATGGCTTATACGCTTTTGAAGACCAGCGGGGATACCTTCGCTTGGCCGTTGATAAAAGGCGCAAATTGACCGCGCCTTTACACACTTGTAACTCTCTGCTCGACGGACGCAACCTCCTTACGCGCTTGATAGAGACTTTTGAGCTTTGCCCCAAACTATGTTTTATACAAACTAATAACGGACCATGTACCGGCATTAACCCACATTTGTGCGCTTGCGAAGGACATGAAACGGTAGAAGAATACAACAAAAAAGTTAATCTTGCTATTGAAGAGTTGAAAGAAGCATTGCCAACTTTTGCTATACGCGACGAAGGCCGCAAAACAGATGAGCACAGCTGTATTTTGATAGAAAAAGGGCAATTCTATGGTATGGGTTATATATCCCATTATTTTAATGCGGATAACCTGGAACAGCTTAAAAACTTCCTCACCCCTTACCCGGGCAATGATTATATCAGAAACATGATAG
>JAQBOK010000343.1 GCA_028288085.1 Mucilaginibacter sp. | reverse complement strand
CGAAAACTGGCAGCCCCGCCAATGGCAAATGACGGATAGCCTGGCAGAACTACTGCAACACGAATACGACCACCTGGAGGGCATCCTGTGCACGATGCGGGCGGTTGATGAGAAGGCGTTTAAGTGGAGGATTTAGGATTCATTTCAATAAAAATGTTGTGCAGATGTTAAAAAAATAAAATCGATAAAAAAATGTATAAGTATCAGTGCATGTATGTTGCGGTATTTGAGATAATAAAAACTAAAAACAACTCCCAATAAAAAAGTAAATATAAATTCGCCCAGGCTATGATATTTATAATGCATACCTGAAAATATTGCCGATGACACAATTACAGGGATATGAGGCTCTTTAAAGAACGTTGATAGCCTCGTTAAAAGATATCCCCTGAATATCAATTCTTCGGTAACGCCTGCTGTGATGGAGACAAAGAATATAAATACAGGGTGTCCTTTAAGCAACACCGTAATCTGCCTCATCACATCATTACTTTCATGATAACCAAACGAGGCCGGTATAGATGATACAACGCTGATGATGACATATAATACAAAAAGCACTACTACCGAAAGCAGGATAAAACCTATGCTGCTATCACCTCCCTTCCATATTAATAATGGCTGGCGTTCAACTTTATAAGCGTAGAAGAATAAAAATACAACAGTACCCCATTTAGTAAATTCGAAGAAAACCATCTTATCAAAGTACCCGATATTTAAATACCTTATACCAATACCGAGGCCAAATGGCAATAAAACGGACAATACCATCCCGGTAATAAGAATTAAATTCCGTTGTTTCTTTTGAAGGTCAAAGATTTGGTAGTCCATGTATAATTATAATAAGTTCAGATATTTTGAAGGTGCGATAAAAACCATCAGATCATTTCATTTTTAAATGCTGCGCCAGCATTAAGCTGATAAAATCGATCAAAAAATGGGTAAACATTAATGCTTTGATATTTCGATACTTGATATAATAAAGACTAAAGATAACGCCGATCAAAAAAGTGAATATAAACTCGCGCAGGCTATGGAATTTGTAATGCAGTGCCGAAAATAGTATAGACGACAGGATCACCGGGATATAAGGATTCTTAAATATTTGCAACAACCGGGTAAGTATGTATCCCCTGAAAATAAATTCTTCGGTAACACCGGCAGTTAAAGCAATAAAGAACATCATTGAACTTTGCCCCTTAAGCAAGCGGGCTATCATTTTCATTACCTCATTGCTTTCGCGCCAGCCAAACAGCATGGGTATAGCTGACACTATCGCGGCAGCAATAAATAACAAATACAATATCACTACCGACGAAAGGAAGAACTTTGTTCCGGCGTTATTTTCGGGCCAGATCAGCAAGGGCCCGCGCTCAACCTGCCGGGCATAAAAAAACAGGAACAACACAGTACCCCAATAAAAAAAACGGGAATAAAACAGCTTGTCGAAATAGCTAACGTTTACATTGCCAATGGCAACAGTAAGGCCCAGCGGTATTAAAAAAGCTAATAGTATACCCGTAATAAGAATGGCATCGTTAGGTTTTTTTTGATGCGTTAGATCGTCCATTATTTTTTATCAAAATTGTAATTATCCGTATTCCCGTCCAATGGAATATCTTTATAGGGATATAATATGGTGGCAGCTGTACAGTAAAAAAAGAGCCATACCGCCGAAAATAAACTTATAGTATTAACATCCTTCTGTCTGGCCGTAATTTCAGAAACCTGATGCCGGGTATTTATAAAACCTGACAGGTTGAAATTGAAATAAATAAAACTGCAAAAAGTGTAAATGAGGCATCCATAAAACAACATGGTGAGCCACGCGGGCACACCCTTAAGCAGAATGCGATAGAAGCCAAAGGGCCTGATTGCATTTGACCGTGAATTAGACCTTAGCTGTTTCCATTCTTCATTTTTCCGAAGCTCTAAAACGGCAGGTATCCACACAAAAAATACACCGGCGTGCAAAAGCCACACGGTGTAATATTTGGCAGACAAGTCTACCCCTTGTAAAGCGTACAGATTAATATAAAGCGCGCATAACCATCCGACGGCCGCAATATAAAACAACACCTTGTTTATCATTTTGCAATAGATTTAGGGTTGTTGAAAATAATGAAAAAGTTTGTTATCGCGAAATGTGGTAAAGATTTAGTTTTGAAAACTTCTAAATCTAAATCCCCTTCGTAAGGCTAAATCCCCTATTTTAGCTGACTGATAACAATGGAAGCATCCCCGGAAATTACCCTAACCAAAACACCCCGCCAGATAAGAATAGCCAATGCGATATTCTTTTTTGTTTCGGGCTTTGGTTATACCACCTGGGCATCGCGCATACCTTCTATACAACAATCATTACATTTAAACGATGCGCAACTGGGCGCGGCGCTTTTTGCCCTGCCTATAGGCCTGATGTGTACCATGCCCATTACCGGGCGATTGCTCAGCACATTCAGCAGCAGCCGTATTATGCTGGTTGGGGCCGTAGCCTTTAACCTGATGCTGGGCCTGCTGGGTTATACCAGTCAGTACTGGCAATTTATCACCATATTGTTTTTCTTCGGTTCATCGCGCAATTTGCTTAACCTAAGCATCAACACCCAATCGGTTGGCGTACAGGCTTTGTATAATAAATCTATCATAACAACATTTCATGGCATCTGGAGCCTTGCCGGTTTTGCCGGGGCCGGCGTAGGTTATTTAATGGTATACTTTAATGTGCCCACTACCTGGCATTTGCTCACGGTAAGCCTATCGCTGTGTTTGATCGCTTTTCTTTCGTGGCCCAATACACTGCACGAGAAACCGGCGCCACGCGAACGCAAACCTGTTTTTTCCCTGCCGGATAAAGCCCTGCTCAAATTCGCGTTCATTTGCTTTGCTTCTATGGCCTGCGAGAACGTGATGTACGACTGGAGCGGCATCTACATACAAAAGGCAGTACATGCCTCAAAAGTGACGGCTACAGCCGCATTTGTGGTTTTTATGATCACGGTTACCATTGGCCGTTTCAGTGGCGACAAGCTGGTTGGTCAATGGGGAATAAAACGAATACTGCAAAATAGCGGGGTACTTATTGTGAGCGGTTTTGCATTGGCCATAGCGTTCCCCTACCCCATACCTGCAATTACAGGCTATGCACTTATTGGGTTTGGTGTATCGTGCATGGTGCCTTTAGTATTCAGTGTGGCTGGCAGATCAAAATCAATGAGTGGCGGCCCTGCTATAGCGGCTGTATCAACCGTGGGCTATTTAGGTTTCCTGCTGGTACCGCCATTAGTAGGCTTTGTGGCCCAGGCCGCTAACCTGCGCTGGTCGTTTGGTGTTATTTCACTGCTGGGTTTGGTGATTGTATGGATGACATCGAAGATTGGGGAGGATGAATAAACATGCTATTTAGGAGATATTCCTCCCATTCGCTTTGCCTATTCTCCAAAGAAACTTAATCCTTTTCAAACATACGAGTAACCAAAAGATCAACACAGAAAAAAGCTTCAGCCTGCGGAACAACATTCAATAAACCACACCCGTAGCCAACCCAACCAACCCCGCTGCAACACTAATCACCCCCGACTTGCCTACTTAGAGATTGCCACGCTATCGCTCGCAATGACAAGTTTTATAATACTCTCCGTCAGCAAACACAAAAATCAACCCACAAAAAAAGTCCCGACTTTTTAGCCTGGACTTTCAAAAAAATTATAAGGAATATTTTAGTTACGTCTGAAACCACCTTTACCGCCACCGTTAAAACCAGGACCTTTGTCCTCAGCTACGTTGACAGTGATCTTACGGCCGTAATAACTCTGACCGTTCATGCACCTGATTGCTTCTTTGGCTTCATTTTCATTCACCATTTCAACAAATCCAAAACCCTTACTCTCTTTTGTCTCGCGGTCTTTGATTATTCTGAGCGATTTAACCGGCCCAAAATCACCAAATACGGCGCTTAACTCTGCCTCGTCTACTTCTAGTGGCAGTCCTGCAATAAATACCTTCATCAATGTTTTTAAAATTTCTATAAAGATACGCATAAAAGCCCGCATTTAGTGGGTAGAACGACAAGCAAAAGGCATTATAATACATTTATTACAATACTATGTTGATAGGCATTAAATATGAACAGGTAATAATGAGAGATAAAAAATGAGGGCAAATAATCATTTTCAAGCATAAAAACCACCCATATTAAGGTGATAAAGAGAAAGGTGAGCATGAAGTATTTGTAGCGTTCAGAATTTAACCAGCAGGTTACTTCATCTGCAACTCAAAACTGCCGTCGGCAACATAAAAGGGCGAGTTCTGTTTCTGATCCCTTGCCAGGTAAGTATGGAAAGTTCCTTTGGCTAATACAGTATCCTGGTTATATTTTTCGATAACGATGGTACCAAAATCCTGCGGACGGGCATTACGGGTAAGCGTATATTCGAGGTTTGCCCTGCCCGGCACACTCATTAAAAACTGGGCCCCGGATATATTGCTGGCCATTTCGGCAGCAGGCTCCCCTAATGAACTGATGCCAAAGCTAAGGGTATGCGCCTTATTAATGGCTGTAACGCCAAAATATTGTTCGCCATCTATATCCATATTTACAAAAGCAACAGAATCTTGCGCGGCATTAAAAGTATAGGTGGAATCCTGCACTTTAATTTTAAGTATACCCTTAATTGCCAGGTAGTTGCCAGATGCAGATACGGAGTTGAGTTTGGTACTGTCAGTTTTCAAATCCGTTTTTGCCACTTTCACACTATCATCTTTCTGGCAGGAAGACAGAAAGGCCGATAGCAGCAAAATAAAGCATACAATACGGATAAAAAACCTCGGCATAAGCAACAGGTAAAAGAATAAATAAATCTATACAAATAAATACGTTTAAGCAATACAAAAAGTTGCTTAAAATTAAAATTTAACAATTATTAACCACTTTTTTTAACATCCGATGCCGGTTAAATATTTTTGACGCTAAAACAGCTCCCCCACATTTACAAAAAGCCCTCTTGAGCCTTGTCGCCCAAAGCCATAATCAATACAAATATTGGTTTTTGATACCTTGTTTAACTTAATGCGGATACCCGGGCCATACCCCGGCTGTATAGCCTGCAAGCGCGTACCGGGAGCGGCCGAAAACGATTGCGCGTTAATAAACACCACGCCGCCCAGCAAACCGTTACCAGTAATGGCATAACGGTATTCCGTTTCGGCATAAACCATTTGTGCGCCCCGAAAACGGCCCTGTATATACCCCCGGCCCGCGTTGGTTGACGCATCCCACAGGGTTGATGGCAGATCAAGGTAAGGCGGCATACCGCTCAACGTAAGCCAGTCGTATGACCAAAAAGCGATCACGTTTTTTGAGGCTGCGGGGAAACGCAGGTACTTGCGTACATCCAGTATAAGTGAATTCCAGGTAGAAGTGCTTCCCAGGGCTTTTAGGTTCTCCCTAAACTCGTAGGATGCATACAAACCCTCTGATGGGTTAATGGGCGAATCGCGGGTATCAAACTGCCCGTTGAGTGTTAAACCTGATGAAACCGTATGACTGGCGGGCCCATAAGTTTCATAGTCTGAAACCACCCCATTGGTAGTGCCCGTATGTGTAATATCAGCATGATAATCAATAATATAACCCGCCCCGGTATAAAAATTACCACTAATTTTGCGCAGTGCTATTTCAGAAAACCTTACATAATTGTAATCCATGGGGTCTTCATTGCTGATGTTTGAGCTGCTGCCTAATCCAAATGTGCTTTGGGGATATTTGTAAAGCCGTATTTCGCCAACAAAATTATAATTGTTGTTTTTGCTCCAGATGCTTGATTGAATAGGCAGCGTAATTTGCTTGTTTTGGGTGTAAGCCAAACTGGATATTACAGTTGATACTCTTGATTGCGGCGCAGAGCGAAAAGCAATATTGCCGGATATCAAAAATGCCAATCGAGATTGTAATGCATAGCCCAACGCCGGCACAACAGAAACAACCGGCTTTAACCCTATCGAATCATTTTTTGTGGATGATGGTGTTGTATGGAATACCGAATGCAATACATCACCCATATCCACCTGCGTGGTGGTATCAATGTTTGCCTTATGGATGGTTGGTTCTGGTATAAGCGGGATATACTTTTTTTGCTGCGCAGATACAGGCAAAGCCAATAACCCTAAGAAGATCAGAAACAGAATATTCGCGAACAAGCGCGCTATGTTAGGGGCAGGTAGGTTGATATGTTGTGAATTAGCAAGTATTAGTGCAAAAAGAACAGATACTTTGTGCTAATAGTATTATGGCATTATTAATTAAGCATAAACCTATAAGATTGTTACAATTGGAGGGATTCTTTGTAGCGGCTGTTTATTGGATAATTCTGCTCGCCTCAGATCAAAACACTTCGCCTACGGTTAAAAACAGCCCCCTGGAGCCTTCGTTGCCAAAACCATAATCAATATCCAAATTGGTTTTTGATGCTTTGCTTAATTTTATCCGCACACCCGGGCCATAACCTGGCTGTACCGACTCCAATTTTGTTCCCTGCGCTGCCGAGAACGATTCTCCGTTTAAAAATACAACTCCGCCAATAAGGCCGTTATTGGTAATTTTAAACCGGTATTCCGATTCCAGGTATAGCATTTGCGCTCCGCGGAAACGGCTTTGGATATAGCCCCGCCCTGTAGTTGTGTAGGTATCCCATGATGTACTTGGCAGGTCAAGATACGGCGGTTTGCCGCTAAGCACAAGCCAATCATATGACCAAAAAGCGATCACATTATCAGAGCCTTCCGGTAGCCGGTAATATTTTCTTACATCAATTACAATAGATTGCCAGTTGTTGTTGCTGCCCAAAGCTTTTTCATAATTGTAATATTGCACGGCTGCATAAAAGCCTTTTGAAGCATTAACGGCATTATCCCTGCTATCAATCAAAGCGTTAAGGCTCACGCCAGATGAGGTAGACCTTGGGGTTGCTCCATAGGCTTCGTAATCTGATATCCCGCCGTCGTCCGGCTTTTTATAAGTTATGTTCCAGTGTTGTTCAAGCCTGTAACCAGCACCCAGAAAAAAGTTGCCTGTTACGTGTTTCAAAGCCACTTCAGACAAACGGAGCAAATTATACCTCATATGCTGCTTATCATCAATATTTGAGTTACTGCCCAAGCCATAGGTGCTTTGCGGGTAAACGTAAAAACGGTCGTCGCCAATAAATACAAATTGATTGTCCCTCGTCCAAATGGTTGATACGATGGGTAAGGTAAATTGTCTCTTTTGTGTATACCCCATACTGGTGGTAATGGCAGATACTTTTGAATTGGGTGCCGACCTGAAAACGATATTGCCGGATAGTGTAGCTGCAAATTCTGTTTGCAGTGAGTAACCCACCGCCGGCACAAATGAAATAATGGGTTTTCTGCCTATGGTATCATTTTTAGCAGGTTTATAATTTTTTACAAATATGGATTGCAAAACATCATACATATCCTTTTGTTGAGCCGTATCTGTTGTTGCTTTTCTGATAGTATCTTTCTGTGGGTACCTGCTTATCGGGATTAGTTTTTTATCCTGGGCATACAAGCGCATAGTAAAAAATGCCGCAAATATCAGGAACAGGACTACGGCAAAAATACGCTTCATGATAAAGTAAAGGTGTATTTATTTAGTTCGTTTTTTTAAATGCTATCACCGCCTGCAATATTAAAGTTTTATATCAACTTAAAAAAGCCTGCATATTAAACCTTTGTTAAAAGAAAAATTGTCCATGCCCTTGCTCCCATCATCCATTCTGCAGCGCAGTTAAAGGCAGCACCTTTGTATTGTTAATTAAAACACGCCCGGCGGCTGCCGGAACAAAAAAATAAAGAGATGAAAAAATTCACAGTACCAACCTACAACGAGGTTTCTGCAAACAACCAGGCTATTTTTGATGATTTTAAAAAAAAGCTGGGCATGGTGCCAAACCTTTATGCCACTATGGCTTATTCAGAAAACGGCCTTGCTAATTATGTAGCCCTGCAAAGTGGCAAAAGCTCGCTTCGCGGCAAAGAAAGGGAAGCCATCAATTTAATAGTTAGCCAGGTAAATGGCTGTATCTATTGCCAAAGCGCCCACACTGTTTTAGGCAAAATGAATGGTTTTACCGATGAACAGATTATTGACATACGCAAAGGAAGCGCCCCTTTTGATACCAGGCTGGATGCTTTGGTGAAACTGGCAAAAAGCATTACCGAAAACAAAGGCCGGGCCGATGCAGCATTGGTAGACGATTTTTTTGCAGCAGGTTATAATGAAGGCAACCTGGTTGATGCCATTATTATTATTGGCGACAAAGTGATCATGAATTATCTGCACAACCTGACGGAGATCCCGGTAGATTTCCCGCTGGCCCCTGCGCTGTAATTTTACACCAGGCAAACTCAATTTAACAAAGCCCCTGCCTATATTTGTTGGACTTGCTGAACATTAAAAGTTGACAATTGAGGTATAAATTATAATAATAATTCAATGTAACTTCGAATGAGGAACCTGCCTGTAGACGGGCAGGTTCTGAATGAAAATAGTTTTTTTCGCTAAAAAATCATCGCAATGGACAAAAGATTCCCTATACCTCCATTTAATATGGAAACAGCCCTACAAAAAGTACAGGCGGCCGAAGATGCGTGGAACACCCGCGACGCCGAACGTGTGGCTTTAGCCTATACCATAGATACAGAATGGCGTAACCGCGCCGAATTTATAAACGGACGTGAAGAAGTGGTTGCCTTTTTAAAACGTAAATGGGAAAAGGAGTTGGATTACAAATTGAAAAAGGAGCTATGGGGTTTCCGCGACAATCGTATGGCCGTAAGGTTTGAGTACGAATGGCACGACCATGCTGGCCAATGGTACCGCAGCTATGGTAACGAATTGTGGGAGTTTGATGAGGATGGCTATATGAAAAAACGCTTTGCCAGTATAAATGATCTGCCGATAGATGAGGCCGATAGAAAATTAAAGTAAATAATGGAAACCAAGCAACCGCTCACCCTTGTTAATCCCAAAAACGGTAACCTGGCTTTCAAAATATTTTCTTTTGATGATAGTAGTCACTTCGACCATATTCAGCGTAATAATTATTACAGCATAATTATTCTTTTAAGCGGAAGCGGAAAATTTAAAGCTGATTTCTCGTCCTATGATTTTGCGGGCCCTGCCCTCATGAGCTTTTCGCTTTACCAGCCTTATATGATCAGCAACAGCGAAAACCTAAGCGGGATCTGCATTAACTTCCACCCCGATTTTTTCTGTATCTACCGACATCAAAAAGAAGTGGCCTGCAGTGGCGTTTTGTTCAATAACATTTATCAGCCACCTTTTATCCGTCTTAATGATAAGGATGTAAATACATTTTGTGCACTGATTGAGCAAATG
>JAQBOK010000342.1 GCA_028288085.1 Mucilaginibacter sp. | reverse complement strand
CCAGGCCGGTTACTTTGGTATCAAAATGTATTTCGCCACCCGCGTTTTGTATCGTCTCGCGGATAGCGGTAATAATGCCCGGCAATTTGTTGGTGCCAATATGCGGTCTAGCATCTATTAATATATCGTCTTCTGCACCATGGGCCACAAAGGTTTTTAATACCTGGTTCACATCACCCCTTTTGGTAGAGCGGGTATACAGCTTACCATCGGAGTAAGTGCCTGCGCCGCCCTCACCAAAACAATAGTTGGATTCCGGGTTCACCAATCCCTGCTTATTAATATTAGCAAGATCGCGCCGGCGTTGTTTTACATCTTTACCCCGTTCCAGTATAATCGGCTTCAGCCCTGATTCAATACATTGCAAAGCGGCAAATAAACCTGCCGGACCTGCACCTATAATAATAACCGGTTTGGCATTCTTTATATCGGGGTATTTAATGGTATAAGTTTCGGGCTGATAAGGTTCGCCTATAAATATCTGTACCTGCATACGGTAAACCACCTTGCGGCCACGGGCATCAATAGAACGTTTCAGGATTTTCAAGCCGGTTACTTGCTCGGGTGATATTCTTAATGAAGCAGCCGCTAGTCTTTGTAAAGCGGCCTGGTCTTCGTGTTGTTCGGGTGAACAAACAATTTCTGTTTCTTTGATCATGATAATGCCGGGTTTTTATCCCGGATGAGGCAAAGGTAATTAAAATTGCTATTCCGCAATTTTGATAGAATATTTAGCATAGCTATTTAAAACTTTAGCTAAAGGGCCGTCCTTTTTAACTACGGTTGATCAACCTGGCTTAGAACCCGGTTGCAATTTTGCAATCATATCATCCTTTAAAAAAATCTTGACCTCTTTTAAAAGTTCATTATTCTCAGATAAATCCCATTTACAACTAACTATATTTTTAGACTTAATTGGACTAATTGAAATATTTTCACAAACAAATTCAATAGGATTTAAAAATGGCATTTCTTCAGAATCCCAATTTATTTCTTTAGGTGCTATCTGTTGATTGTAGAGCCAAACATATCCTCTTCTTTATATAGATATGCATATGCAACACGTCCATCATCTTCTATTATTAAAGAATAAGACTTATTTAAATCACAAAACAATTGGGTAAAAAATTCGGACATTTTATATGTATTGATTGCTGACATTAAAACTATGAAAAAGCTTTGAATTGTTACATGGACAAAAAACCGTCCGCATTTGTGTCACAACCGTTCGAAAACGAACAGTTTCGTACATTGGCAAATTTTTATTTTATTGATAATCAATTATTTACCGACTGGCATCAACATTGGCATAGACCTACCAAATATGAATGTTATGAATACTGATACAAATTTGAGCCGGATGTGGGAAGGATGCCTGCAAAACGACCGCAAGCAACAGGAACTTTTATACAGAACATTGGCCCCAAAAATGATGGCTGTTTGCATGCGCTATGCAAACGATAAAGATGAAGCCCAGGATATTTTACAGGAAGGCTTTATCAAAATGTTTAATAATATGGGCAGCTACCGCGGAGAAGGCAACCTGGAAGGATGGATACGCCGGATAATGGTGCACACCGCTATTTCGCGCTACCGTAAACTAAAACCAATGGTACTGGTAGAAGATATGGCCGACAGTAGTATTCATACATCCACCTCAAATAATGCCAATAATTTGGAGCTGAATGACCTGCTTAAACTGGTACAACAACCGCCACAGGTTTACCGCTCAGTATTTAATTTATACGCCGTTGAGGGATACTCACACCAGGAGATAGGCAATACCTTAGGTATCACCGAATTACTGTCGCGCACTACACTTTATCGCGCACGCAATATTTTGAAAGAGAAACTGATGCAGTTGACCAGCAAAGAGCGGTATTGTTTAGCTGGATAAGATTTTACTCTACACAAATAAATAGATCTAACGGAGGCCACAAAAAGCAGACATAAATAAACCTTGACTTTATTAAACAAATGAATATCATGTGGGTGATCATATTCTTTGTAGTAACCATGATCTGCAGTATAATTGCTTATTTCAATGGTTTTAGAAATAAGTAAAAACCCTCATCCAATCTATTCAAAAGGAGAGGGTTTAAATTTTATGTTAACACTAACCCGTACTTATCTCACCTCATTATAAATTCCAAACTCGGCAATTGATGCCTGGTGGTCTGATTTTAGTATCCGCATCCGTACTTTGGTACCAGTTACCCGGTCAAAGCGGTTTACTTTCACCCGCCTGGCATCATCTCCGTCAAAAACGGGTTTCCAGGTGCCGTTATAATAATACTCAAGTGCGTATTTGCTTATGTTGGCTTTTTCTTCGGCTATAACAATTGCGTTAAATGCGGTCTCTTTATCAAAATCAATTTCATACCAGGGCTTATCCACTGTAGTATTTGATATCCACGAAGTGGCAAAGTCATCATCATTGGCAAAATCCATAATATTATCATCATCGCTCCAACTCGAATTACTTCGTTGCTTTTTTGCCAGGTTGTGTGATATAATGGGCGCATCCAATTTTGGCAACTTAGCTTCGGGGCCCGCATTCTTCCACAGTTCTCCTATCTTTTTTAAAGATGCCAATGCGTTATCATCTATCAACCCATCGCGGTTAGGGGCCACGTTCAGTATAAAATTGCAATTCACATTATTGAGCGGGATGACATCTTCATTCACCAGTTTGGCAGCATCCTTGGTTGGCTCGCCGGGGAATGTGGTTTTCCAGAACCAGTTCTTTTGTATCGGCAAACATGCTAAAGATGGCATTGTGTTATGTTCTTTGGATATCCGTTGCCCTGCTCCCATTTCATAGGTTTTAATGTCAGTATAGTACATGCCTTCGGGCGGATATTTGGCACCGTTGAGGTCCATTATCACGCAATTGGGCTGCAATGATTTTACCATGTGATATATCTCTTCAAAAGGCACATCATCATAGGATATCCTGGACCACGGCGCATCCCATCCGTCTATAATTAAAGCTTGTATCGGCCCATAATTGCTCAGCAGTTCGGTCAATTGCCCTTTTATCAATTTAATATCTGCCGGGGTAATTGAATTTGGGCGAAGCTTATGGTGTGTATCCAGTATAGAATAATACAGCATCACTTTAAGTCCGTTCTTTCTAAAAGCATCTACAAACTGCCTTACCACATCCTTTTTATACGGACTATGCATCACATTGTAATCGGTAGTTTTAGTATCCCAGATACAAAAACCGCTGTGGTGCTTTGTGGTTAAACAACCGTAGGTCATGTTGGCCGATTTTGCCGCCTTTGCCCATTGGTCGCAATCCAGTTTTGCAGGATTGAATATAGCAGGCGATGCTTCCGGATCAGCCCAATCCTGGTTCATATAGGTAGGGATATTGAAATGTATGAACATTCCAAAGCGCAGATCAACAAATTCCTGCTGTAGTTGTTGAAGCGGCTTTTGTTGGGCGTTTGCTGTGAAAAAGCAGAATGTTATAATGCTTAATAATAGGTATCTCAATTTCATAGTAGTGGATTATTTATATTTTATGTCATTTCAAACAATAGAGAGAAATCTCAATCGACATGGATTGCCCGCCTGAGCATTTGTATAAGATTTTTCGCTTCCTCAGTCCAAACTCATTCCCGCTCAAGAGAATAGTTTCTCCTCATTCCCCGTCGAAATGACATTGAGCTATTTATGCTTTGATGACATATAAAACACCATCTCCCCACCATTCATAATATCAGCATGACTGATAAACATCCCATTCAACACCTTGCCATTTAAAACAATTTTCCGGAGATAAACATTCTTATCACCCTGGTTTTTTACATCAATGGTAAAAGTTTTGCCATTATCAAGGTTGATCACCGCTTTATTAACTGCAGGACTGCCTATCGCGTACTGATCAGATCCCGGCGCTACAGGGTAAAATCCCATTGTGCTGAAAATATACCACGCGCTCATCTGGCCGGTATCATCATTTCCGCCTAAACCATCGGGGGTAGGTTTATACATACGGGGCAGTATCATCCTTATCTTTTCCTGTGCTTTCCAGGGCTTGTCAGTCCAGTCATATAAATAAGCTACATGGTGCGATGGCTCGTTGCCATGCACATAATTGCCGATGATGCCGTCTTTGGTGATATCCTCTGTTTCGGCAAAATATTTATCCGGCAGGTTATATGAAAATAGCGAATCAACATAAGTAATAAACCGTTTATTACCACCCATCATTTTTATCAGGCCAGCAGGATCATGTGGTACATATAAGGTATAGTTCCACGCGTTGCCTTCTATAAAGCCCTGGTTAATGGTGGTAAAAGGGTCAAATGCCTTGCGGAAAGTACCATCCATTAATTTTGGATGCATAAAACCGCTTTTAGGGTCATATACGTTTTTCCAGTTTTGCGACCGTTTTATAAACTCGTTGTAAACATCCGTGCGACCTAATTTTTTGGCCATTTGTGCAATGCACCAATCATCGTAAGCATATTCTTCTGTTGACGATACCGAGTTACCATTCTTTTCATCAGGAATATAACCCATATCCATATAATAGCCTATTCCGGCATAATCACGGTGATGCGCAGTAGTTACACAAGCATCCAGCGCTTTATTTGCGTCAAACGGCGCATTGCCTTTTACCACAGCATCGGCTAATACCGATACGGCGTGGTAGCCGCTCATACACCAGTTTTCATTTGCCGAATTACTCCATACCGGCAGCATATGTTCCGGACTTTGCTCAAAGTGCGCCATCATGCTTCGCACCATATCCGCATTACGTTTTGGTTCGATTATATTAAATAGGGGGTGCAGCGCACGGTGCGTATCCCATAGCGAAAAGGTGGTATAATTGGTAAACCCATCCGCTTTATGAACATTTTGATCTAATCCTTTGTACTGCCCATCCACATCCATATAAACAGTTGGGTTTATCATGGCATGGTACATAGAGGTATAAAAGTTTTCCTTGTCCGTTTTGCTTGCGTCTATCACTATTTTATGCAATTCGGTTTCCCATAGCTGCTGACCGTCGGCCTTTACCTTGTCAAAATCCCATCCTGGTGCTTCTGCCTGCATGTTGGCCATTGCGCCATCCATACTTACTGGCGAGAGCGCCATTTTTATCTTGATCTTCTCGCCTTCCGTCGTCTTGAAATCAAAATAAGCTTTTAGCTGCCTGCCCGCTATTTCGGGGAAGTTGGGCGTACGGTTAAACTGTCCCCAAAAGCCTCCGTAAACTTCACGTTTAGAATAGTTTTTATAACCATGCTGATAAAACGCTTTATTAAATTTCATGGCGAAATACAGTGTACGGGTACGTGCCCAACCATTGGTAGAGCGATAACCAACAACGGTCGAATCGTTGATCACCCGCATATATGTCCACACGTTTTTATCGGGGTAGTTGTAAATGCCCGCCATCAGATCCAAAATAATGTGCGCGTTATCTGATTTAGGGAAAGTATATTGATGAAAACCTACCCTTGTGGTGGTGGTCATTTCGGCAATTATATTGCTTGCATCCAGTTTTACCTTGTAGTAATTGGCCTCGCTTACCTCGTTGGCATGTGAAAAAGCCGACCGGTAACCACTGCCTGGTTTATCCGCCGTACCAGGGTTTAGCTTTAATTCCCCAACAGTAGGCATAATCAAAAAATCGCCCAGGTCTGAATGGCCCGTACCGCTGAAGTGTGTATGACTAAAGCCTACTATTGTTTTATCATCGTACTGGTAACCCGCGCAATATTTATACACGTCGGGATTATATTTTCCGTTCAGTTCATAACCTGCGGTATCCGTTTCCGGGCTTAGCTGCACCATACCGAAGGGCACCGTAGCGCCGGGATACACATGCCCCATACGCTGCGTACCTATAATAGGGTGCACATATTGAATTAAGTTATCCGGGTTTTTTGTTTGTGCCGATGCCAGAATGGGCATGACGGCTATTATTGAGAGAAATAGACGTTTCATTGCGCCAAATATAACGGGAAATGTTTTTGGTAAGGTAACTTATTGCGGAATTGTTACGTCTGCTGACAAAACAGTGTCGCCACTTTAATCAAAAGGCTTAGTAAATTTGCATATCGCCATGTCGACTCACCCCGACTGCGCTTCGTAATGAAAAGTAACCTGATTTAATGCTTAAATGCTAAACTTTCGTAACTTTAGCTTACCAATATGATCTACTACACCCAACTTATTTTTATAAAACCCGGCTGCGAAAATGAGTTCCATGCTTTTGAGGACAAAGTATTGCCCCTTTTAAAGGAACATAACGGCGAACTCGTTTACCGCATCAGGCCCGACAAGAGCGCATTTATTGAAAGCAGCAGCGAATTACCCTACGAGATCCATTTAGTAACGTTCAAAAGCAAAACCGACTTCGAAAGTTATAAGATCGACCCCAAGCGCCTAAGCTTTATGGAAATGAAAAACAATTCGGTAGAGAAAATCACCCTAATTGAAGGTTTCGCATTGTGACACCGCAATCAAAGTCTTTCGCAGGGCCCTAATCACTATACCCCACCGTCCGCTTCTCCCTGTTGCTCAAAAAAGCCAATTCGATAACCCGTATTGTTTGGCGGGATTGCTTTGGCGTTACAATAAGTTCTTTGCCTTCGGCGATGGCATCATACACATTCTGGAAATAGTCCTTGTAGCGGCCGAGTTCACTTTCAATCGTACGGGTTACATCGGTGCCATTCTCTTCTGTGGTTAGCTTGCCCCAAATCTCTTCGGGTTCGCGGCCCCAACCCGGTGTCCCTGGTTTTAATCCTTTTTTCAAGGCTTCTTCCTGCACATCCATACCATATTTAATAAAAGCGCCGTGATCGCCATAAAGCACATAAACCGGTCCCGGCACCTTTACCAGCATACCGGCTTTCATGGTCACTTTTAAACCGGAGTAGTTCAGTATGATCTCAAAATTATCCTCTACTTCCAGCCCGGGCCTTTGGGTAAGCATCATGCAGGTAACTGCTTCGGGCGTGCCGAACACTTCAAGCGCTCCATCTATCACGTGCGCACCCAGGTCATACAATATCCCCGAGCCTGGCAGCGGCTTCTCCCGCCATGCACCGGGACGCAGTTCGCG
>JAQBOK010000304.1 GCA_028288085.1 Mucilaginibacter sp. | reverse complement strand
CGTTAATTATGAAACTTCGGCTGATATTACCGCGCAGGCCAATCACATTGGCGTTACCATACAGGCAGATATCATCAAGCAAAAAATGCCGGACGTGAACGGCGGTTTTACCACGCTTAATTTTTCAAAAAGCGATCCTTTGATGTATAGCGAACTGAGCACAAACCATCCTATTGATCTTTGCCGCTATCAGGTAGCTAATTGCTATATGGGCAGGGCAGGACTCATCAACTCCGGCGGCGAGTCAAAAGGAGCGGAGGACCTGGCAGATACCGTGCGTAATGCGGTGATCAACAAAAGGGCAGGGGGTATGGGCCTTATTGTTGGCCGCAGAGCTTTTCAGCGACCATTTAAAGATGGTGTTGAGCTTTTACGCACATTGCAGGATGTGTATTTGGATAAAGCAATTGATGTGGCATAATGAAGGCACTTGAAGGGGTTAAACTACCTGCATATTAAATCCAATCTTACCGACAGTCTATACATCAACTTTTAAGTACTTTTGGCAACTAATCACTTCATTTGCCGATGGGTTATCCGAGTTTACAAGCCTGTGTTGCCGACCTTGAAAAACATGGTCATTTAATACGTATTAAGGATGAAGTTGACCCATACCTGCAAATGGCAGCTATCCATTTGCGGGTTTTTGAGCATAAGGGCCCGGCTATCTTATTCGAGAATGTAAAAGGAAGCAAGTTTCCCGCAGTATCCAATTTATTTGGTACCCTTGAGCGCGCCAAATTTATCTTCAGGGATACACTGGAGCAGGTTAAGGTATTAGTAGAGTTAAAAAACGATCCTATAAAAGCCATTAAGAGCCCTTTTAAATATACTCACGTTGCGCTTACCGCCTTTTCCGCTTTGCCCTGGAAGATTAGCCCAAATGCGCCGGTTAGTTTTGGTAAAACCCGCATCAGCGATTTGCCGCAAATAGTGAACTGGCCCATGGATGGAGGTCCCTTTGTTACCATGCCCCAGGTTTACACCGAGGATGCCGATAAACCAGGAGTTATGAATGCCAACCTGGGTATGTACCGCATACAAATGGCCGGTAACGATTATGAGTTAAATAAAGAAATAGGTTTGCATTACCAGTTGCACCGGGGCATTGGTGTACACCAAACCAAGGCCAATGCCAAAGGGCAACCGTTAAAGGTGAGTATTTTTGTTGGCGGCCCGCCATCGCACCCGGTAGCTGCCGTAATGCCATTACCGGAAGGGTTATCAGAAATGACTTTCGCCGGGGCATTAGGAAAACGTCGGTTTCGCTACTTTTATGATGATGAAGGATTTTGCATATCAGCAGATGCGGATTTTGTGATCACCGGTACAGTAATGCCGCATGAGAACAAACCAGAAGGCCCTTTCGGCGACCATTTGGGTTATTACAGCCTCAGGCACCCATTCCCTTTAATGAAAGTGCACAACGTTTATCACCGCAAGGATGCCATCTGGTCGTTTACCGTAGTTGGACGTCCGCCGCAAGAGGATACCAGTTTTGGGGCGCTGATACATGAGATCACAGGCGCGGCTATACCCAAAGAAATGCCAGGCCTGCATGCAGTGAATGCTGTTGATGCCGCAGGTGTGCACCCTTTGCTATTTGCCATTGGCAGCGAACGCTATACACCTTACATTAAAGAACGCAAACCCCAGGAGATAATCACTATTGCCAATCATATTTTAGGCAAAAGTCAATTGAGTTTGGCCAAGTACCTGTTCATTGCCGCTCAGGAGGATAACCCGGATTTAGATGTAAACGATATTGAAGGTTTCCTGAAACATATTCTGCAAAGGGTCGACCTTACCCGCGATTTGCATTTTTACACCAAAACCACCATAGATACACTTGATTACAGCGGTAGTGGTTTAAATTCTGGCAGTAAAGTAGCCGTAACGGTAGCCGGTGATATTAAAAGAGAATTATGGAAGTATCTGCCTGCCGGGTTTAGTTTGCCCCGCCCGTTTGAAATTTTTAAAATGGTGATGCCCGGCGTACTCGCTGTTGAAGTTCCGAAAAATATTAAGAGTAGTGATATCCCGATCATGCTGGAGATACTGGATGAGCACTTAAAAGATGCCGATCTTGACGGCTTGCCATTAATGGTACTCTGTGACGATGCCGGTTTCGCAGCCCAAAACATCAATAATTTTGTATGGGTAACATTTACCCGTAGCAACCCTTCGCATGATATTTATGGTATCGACAGCTTTACAGAACATAAGCACTGGGGCTGCAATGGTCCGCTGATTATTGATGCCCGCATTAAACCGCACCATGCACCTGTATTAGAGAAAGATCCTGAAGTTGAAAAGTTGGTGGATAAAATGGGGGAGAAGGGTGGAGCGCTTTATGGGATTATTTGATTGATTTTCAGTTTGAAAATATTTATTGGTTCAAACATTATTTCGATAAACTTACGAAGTTTTTTAACAGGGAAGTCCTCAAAGAGGCCATTGAAAACAAACACTCCAAGTTAAACTAAGTTTAATAGCTTCGTTAAAACAAAAAAGAGCGGTGGGCTGACAGAAAAGCGGGCCGGGTGTATGGCGGGAATGACGGTTTAGCTTTTGCACTGTGCGGAGCACAAAAAAAGCGTAAGAACCGGCAGGGCGGGCTGAAGCTTTTTTCTGTCTTGACCTTTTGTTACTTTTGGGCCAAGCCAAAAGTAAAAGAGCCTCACGGCTATAAGCTGAACGAGGGGTTAGTCACTCTAATTTACAGGTTTTTATTGAATCTACTTCAACTCATCCAAAACCCTAAAAATCCTCTCCTTTACTGCCCTGCTTGAACCACTATAATTGTTCACCATAATAGAAAAACATAGCTCGCGGCCGTTATGGTTTTGATAACCGGCGTAGGTTAGTACATTCAGGATACTGCCGCTTTTCATTTTCATATTGTTGTAAACCGGCAGGCTCTCATAAAAATCGGGGAACCAGTCCGTACCTTTTGCCGATTTCAGTACAGTTGCCATCGTCAGTGTTGTTACCCTGGTGCCGGGAGAAAGGCCAGAGCCGTCAACCACGTTTAAGGAGTTCGGGTCAATGCCATGTGCTTTCCAAAAATCCTGTTCCACTTCTGCTCCATTATCTGTGGTGGCTTGTTTCCCCGATTTCCAGGCCATGGTTTTAAGCAATTGCTCGGCATAAAGGTTAATGCTTTTCTGGTTAAGCCAGTAAATGATCTTACTTAGTTGCGGCGACAGGATAGTGGTTAAATTATTGGTGATGGCAGGTAACGGCTGTCCCTTAGCATTTAAAGTTAAAACAGATTCCGGGTCGCCGCTAACCAGTATACCTAAACGTTTTAAAGTATCGGCCAAACGAAATGCTGCATCATAAGCCGGATCAGGAATGGCCGCGGAAATACTTTTTTTAGTTTGATCTGCCGCGTAAGTGCCGCGCAGGTACATCAGGTTACCGCCAACAGGCAAGTACCCGTATGCATCGTCACCTGTACCGGCAGGAGCGTTCAGTAATTCACTTTTGAAATTAAGATAAGGCATGGCAGGCACCGTTTTGATTATACCGATCGGGGTATCTGCTGGCCCGGTTTTTAATTTAATATCGAATTGGTTTTCGCGCCAGCAAAGCCCGGAAGTGCCTGCGCCATAATAGTTGCCCACATCCATCCATATCCACCCATCTGGAACGGATTGCGTGCCGAAAATGGAATCGTCGCCTATCACGCGGCCATTGATCTTTTTAATGCCGGCCTTTTGCAATGCTGCAACCATCTGGCTTAAAACTTCATTTTCTTTATGTCCGGCATATCGCCAGCTGCCCAAGGTTGGATCTCCCGCACCTTTAATAATGATATCCCCATTGAGGGTACCGTCAGCAGCGATAGCTCCGTTATAGCCAAATTGGGTTTGATATTGAAAATCCTTACCTAAAATATTAAAAGCAGTGATTGATGTAATGGTTTTTAGCGTCGACGCTGTAGCCAGTCCCATATTAGGATTGGCGGCAAACACCGTTTCACCTGTTTTGGCATCTAAAACGGTAAGAGATACCGAAGCATACCGCAGTTGGCTATCCTGTTGCAGGTGGTTAAAGGCAGTCTGCAGTTTTTGGTTCAGCGATTGTGCGCCGGCAATGCCTGCAAACAGTAGAAAATTAATTATCAGCAGAAATCTCATTTTCATTCGTAGAATTTCTTTGGGCGATATAATAGATCGGAATCCCTATTAATACAATGCCCAAGCCAAACAAGGTATAGGTGCGCTCATAGATGGCCAACAAAACACAAAAAGCGATACCCATCAAAATATATAAGGCAGGTAAAACCGGGTAACCAAAAGCTTTATACGGTCGTTCTACGTCAGGGCGGGTTCTTCGTAATTTATAAATACCGATAATGGTCAGCACATAAAACACGACCACTACAAAAGATATCATATCTAACAGATCGCCATATTTACCGCTAAGGCAGAGTATAGATGCAACAAGGCATTGTATCCATAAGCCAAACTCAGGAACCGAGAATTTATTAAGCTCACCTGTCTTTTTAAAAAACAGGCCGTCTTTTGCCATCGTGTAGTACACCCGGGCACCCGACATGATCAAGCCGTTGTTACACCCAAAAGTAGATACCATGATCATCAGGGCGATAATAACCGTACCTATCTGTCCGAATATGACGTGCGATGCAGCGACCGCTACCCTGTCTTTTTCGGCAGTGGCAATATCATGTAAGGATAATACCCCAGTATAAACTATGTTTGCCGATACATAAATAAGGGTTACAATTAAAGTACCAAATGCCATACTCAAAGCGACATCACGCTTGGGGTTCTTCATTTCGCCGGCAACAAAAGTTACACTGTTCCAGGCATCACTGCTAAAAATGGAACCAACCATGGCGATGGCAATCGCACCCAAAGCTGCATCCATCGTGTAATTGGAGAAGCTGCCATCTGTATTCAGCTTACGCAAATTCCAAGCATCGGCCCAGTTAGCATGCCATATATCACTTTTGAAAGCCAGGAACCCAAAAATGATTAGCCCGAATAAACTGAGCAACTTGGTTAAGGTAAATATTTTTTGAATGGCCTTGCCGCTTTGTATCCCGCGGGTGTTGATGAAAGTTAATAACACTATAATAACAATGGATACTAACTGTGCCGAACTGATCTTTATAAACACAAGGTTGAGTACAATATGGTCCTCGCTTACTACGGATTTCAAAGCAGCCGGCATCACATAAGCAGCGAATTTAGAAAAGGCCACTCCCACGGCAGCAATGGTTCCGGTTTGTATCACGGCGAAAAAGCTCCATCCATATAAAAAGCCGATCAACTTGTTGTAGGCTTCCTTCAGATAAACATATTGGCCCCCTGCTTTTGGGAACATTCCACTCAATTCACCATAACTAAGGGCTGCCGTTAGAGTCATAAAACCTGTAATGAGCCATACCACGATGAGCCATCCTGACGAACCAACCCTACGGGTAATATCCGCGCTTACAATAAATATTCCCGAGCCTATCATTGACCCCGCTACCAGCATGGTACCGTCGAGCAGGCTAAGCTCATGCTTCATCTGTGATGGTTGCTTATCTTCCATTAAAAGTATTTGTTAAAACCCCTAAGCTATTTAAAAATTTTAAAATTGAACCATGCCCTTCAAAGAAATTAAAATTTGTTATTTTGCGCCGTCCAATTATTTTTGCAGCCGATCACTATCTATACAATCATTTATAAACCAAAATTTTAAATATGGATTTTATTTACAATAACCTAATTTATTTTATCCCCGTTTTTGGGCTTATCGGTATCTTCTTTATGCTGGGCAAGTCGGCATGGGTTACTAAGCAGGATGCAGGGGATGCCACCATGACGGAGCTTTCAGGCTATATCGCTGATGGGGCCATGGCCTTTTTACGCGCTGAATGGAAAATACTAAGCTACTTTGTGGTAGTAGCCGCCATATTATTAGCATGGTCGGGCACTACGGTGGATACTTCAAGCCCAATTATAGCACTTTCATTTATTACCGGGGCATTTTTGTCGGCCTTCGCGGGTTTTATCGGTATGCGTATCGCTACCAAAGCTAACGTGCGTACTACGCAGGCCGCGCGTACCAGTTTGGCCCAGGCATTAAAAGTGTCATTTACGGGAGGTACCGTAATGGGTTTGGGTGTGGCTGGTTTGGCCATTATCGGTTTAGGATCGCTGTTTATTGTATTTTATACTTTTTATGTTAAAAGCAAAGGGCTTGATGTAAACCATGAGGCAATGGCAAAAGCACTGGATGTTTTAGCCGGATTTTCATTAGGTGCTGAGTCGATCGCATTATTCGCCCGTGTGGGCGGTGGTATTTATACCAAGGCGGCTGACGTTGGTGCCGACTTAGTAGGCAAGGTTGAGGCCGGTATCCCAGAGGATGATGTGCGTAACCCCGCGACTATTGCCGATAACGTAGGCGATAACGTAGGTGATGTAGCAGGTATGGGCGCCGACTTATTCGGTTCTTATGTTGCTACGATGCTGGCAACTATGGTGCTTGGTCGTGAGATCGTATCGCATGATCAGTTTGGCGGCATAGCTCCGATATTATTACCAATGGTAATTGCCGGTTTGGGACTGATATTCTCCATAGTTGGTGCAGCATTTGTTAAAATAAAGAATGAAACCGACAGTGTGCAAAAAGCATTGAACATAGGTAACTGGTCTTCCATCATTTTAACGGCGATTGCAACTTATTTCCTGGTACACTGGATGTTATCAGGTGATGACATGCACATGCTACGCGATGAGGCTGCAGGGGTATTAAGGGATGGCAGATCGCATTTTACTGCCAGCGGCGTTTATTATGCTATTTTGGTAGGCCTTGTAGTGGGCACTTTAATGTCCATGATTACTGAATATTATACCGCGATGGGCAAACGCCCGGTATTGGGTATCATCAGGCAATCATCAACCGGGCATGCAACCAATATCATCGGTGGTTTGGCAGTCGGTATGGAGTCAACCGTATTGCCTATCTTGGTATTGGCAGCAGGTATTTATGGTTCTTATTATTTTGCTGGATTATATGGGGTTTCAATTGCCGCTGCAGGAATGATGTCAACTACAGCCATGCAATTGTCTATCGATGCATTTGGTCCTATTGCGGATAACGCAGGTGGTATTGCTGAAATGAGCCGTTTACCTGAAGAAGTACGTCACCGTACAGACAATTTAGATGCTGTAGGTAATACTACTGCTGCTACAGGTAAGGGTTTTGCCATTGCTTCGGCAGCATTAACCTCACTGGCTTTATTTGCAGCCTTTGTCGGTGTGGCAGGTATCGAGCATATTGATATTTACAAAGCGCCTGTATTAGCAGGTTTATTTGTAGGCGGTATGATTCCGTTTATCTTTTCTTCATTGTGTATTTCAGCAGTGGGCCGCGCGGCTATGGCTATGGTAGAGGAAGTTCGTCGCCAGTTCCGCGAAATACCGGGCATTATGGAATACAAGGCAAAACCTGAGTATGAAAAATGCGTAGCTATATCAACCAAAGCATCTATCCGCGAGATGGTTGCCCCGGGAATGATCGCATTGATCACACCGATCATTGTAGGGTTTATTTTCGGTCCGGAGGTGTTAGGCGGGATGCTGGCAGGTGTAACCGTTTCAGGTGTATTGATGGGTTTATTCCAAAGCAACGCCGGTGGCGCATGGGACAATGCCAAAAAATCATTTGAAAAAGGATGCGAGATCAATGGGGAGATGTTCTATAAAAAATCAGAGCCGCACAAGGCATCTGTAACCGGTGATACCGTTGGTGATCCGTTCAAAGATACTTCGGGCCCGTCCATGAATATCCTGATCAAACTGATGTCTATCGTTTCGCTGGTTATTGCACCGCATTTAAATGCCAATCATGTACCTCCATCAGCAAGCATCAATCATCAAATAAAAAAGGAGATCAGGATGAATGCAATGAATGCGCATGTGATCAGGGTCGATAGAAAAGGATAATTTAATAACTTAAGATAATGAAAAAGGGAATCGAAAGGTTCCCTTTTTTTATTTACTACAATGACGGTCTTTAGAATAAAGGCTTACGAGGAATAAAGACTTACAAGGAATTAATTCATACGAAGTTTCAAAAACTTCGTATGTCTGTTAAAGTTTAAATTCATCATTAATTTTTTCATTCCGTGTAAGTTTAAATTTAGGATTTTTTATTAGAGAAGAAATTGGGCTTGCTTAATTGGTCAAAATACGCTCTATTTTCCAAACTATAATTTGGAAAATAGACCAATCCCCCTTTGTTACATTCGGCTCTTTAGGATTTGAATAAATTTAAGTACGTTTGGAGAAAACTGGTTTTATCTCAATAAATAACTGATCTTATAATGAGTTTATTCGTAAAAAAATCTCTGGAACAATTGATGGCCACGCCGGAAGAAGGGGCCTCCACTCTTAAACGCACGCTGGGTGCGGGCAATCTTATTGCCCTGGGCATTGGGGCTATTATAGGCGCAGGGCTTTTTGTGAGAACTGCCGCCGCCGCTGGCGCCCATGCCGGGTCTGCGGTAACCATTTCCTTTATTATTGCAGCGGTTGGTTGTGCTTTCGCAGGATTGTGTTATGCCGAATTTGCCTCTATCATACCTATTGCAGGTAGCGCCTATACTTACGCGTATGCCACCATGGGCGAAATTGTTGCCTGGATAATCGGGTGGGCATTGATATTGGAATATGCACTTGGTGCGGCAACTGTATCCATTAGCTGGAGTGAATACGCCAATCAGCTCCTCGGGCATCGAATACCGTTTGAATGGTGCCATTCGCCTTTTGAAAAGGCAATTCTGGATGGCGTCAGCCATCACGGTATTATCAATTTGCCCGCCATATTTATACTGGCTTTATTGTCACTATTGTTGATAAAAGGCACGCAGGAATCAGCTACCGTAAATGCTGTTATCGTATTTATAAAAGTGGCCATTGTACTGGTATTTATCGCCATCGGATGGCACTTTATTAATCCGGTTAATCACACACCGTATATGATCCCGGCAAATGCGCCGCCGGCAACACTACCCGATGGTTCAATCTATTCCTACTTGCCATTTTTTAATCACGGCTGGGGCGGTGTGCTTACAGGTGCGGGTATCGTATTTTTCGCATTTATCGGGTTCGATGCAGTTTCTACTGCCGCCCAGGAAGCGAAAAACCCAAAGAGAGATATGCCGATAGGGATTTTAGGCTCATTAGTAGTATGTACTATTCTATATATCCTGTTTTCATGGGTGCTAACCGGAGTAGCTCCATACCAGGATTTTATGAGAGCTGGTAAGGAAGCATCAGTAGCTTATGCCATCAGCCATTATATGGCAGGTTATGCATGGCTGTCCACATTGGTAACAGTTGCTATATTAGCTGGTTTTTCGTCAGTAATACTGGTAATGTTGCTGGGGCAATCGAGGGTTTTCTATACCATGTCAAGCGATGGCTTGCTGCCAAAGATTTTTTCTGATCTACATCCAAAATTCAGTACGCCTTATAAAAGCAATATTATACTATTCATCTTTGTAGGCTTATTTGCAGCGTTTTTACCCGAAAGTGTTGCTGGTGATCTTACTTCTATAGGTACTTTGTTTGCCTTTGTGGTGGTATGCATTGGGGTAATGATCCTCAGGAAAAAATCCCCTGACCTGGTAAGGCCATTTAAAACACCCTTGGTTCCTTTGGTTCCTATATTGGGCATTCTTATTTGTGCAGCTATGATTATTAGTTTGCCCGGAAAAACACAGCTAAGTGCTCTTGCATGGATGGTTGCTGGTTTAGTGATCTATTTTGGTTATAGCAAGAAAAACAGCAAGCTTGGCACTGCACTCGATGCATTACCAAGGGCGTCAGATTTTGAAAAGAAATAATACTTAATGGGCAATAAACCCATTGGAAAATAAAAATAAGTAAATGAAAAGGCCCCAAATACCGGGGCCTTTTTCATTGTCTATAGTTAGGGTTTTATAAAGCAAATTTTATTGAAGTAACGGCTCCCATACCGGGCCCATCACTGTTGATCTCGAACGTGCCGGAGTGACTTTCAACAATTGACCTGCAATTGTATAATCCCAGTCCGGTTCCGCTCTTTTTGGTTGTAAAACCTCTCTCGAAAAATCGGCGGCTTGTTTCTGCATCAAAGCCCTGGCCACTATCAGCTATTTGTAGCGAGATAAATTCTTTGGTTGATTCCATGGAAATAGAAATATGTTTACCACTGCTTTCCATATTTATTGCTTCCAGGCTATTTTTCAGGATGTTTAACATCACTTGCATCAGCTTGGTATGGTCGCCTTTTATAACATATTTTCCCTGTTTGATATTAATATTTAGCTTAACCCCCTTTTTATCCATTGATGCAAAAAGCATGGAACGGCAGTCTTCAATAATATTAAGAATATTTACGGGCTTCCTTTCATGCGAACCGCTGTGCCCTCTCACAAATTGCCGTTGTATATTAAGTATTTCTTGTATATGCGAAACTATATTTAACAACTCGCTGATTGAGGTACCCACTTCTCTTTGATTATCTGCTTGGGTTTTTGCTATCCCATCAGTTATGGATACTAATGCCGTAGCTTTATCAGCGCCAATAGCATTACCTATTGGAACTTGCTCCGTTTTTAAAAATTGATTTAAATTTTTAATGCCTATCAGGTTGTTTTTTTCTACCACCCTGTTTATCCTGGTTAAATAGGAGCCAAAACCCACCAGTGCATTACCTATATCATGCAATACTTCTGAGGCAATCTCGAATTTACCCTGTGCAATGGCCTTTTCTAATTCCTGCTCTTTTTGCTGAATAAGCTGATCATTCAGCGTTGTTAGTTCTTTAGCCTGCTTGCTTAATTCGGCCGATTTAATGTTTAACTCCTTGTTCAAAACATTAAGGGCCTCTTCGGCGCGCTTTCTGTCGGTAATGTTATGGCCAATACCCAATATGCGGGTAACTTTTCCATACTCGTCAAATATGGGAACTTTTGAAGTTGATAACCATTGCTGTTCACCACTACTGTCATAAAAAACTTCTTCTTTATTTGAGATCGCTTCGCCGGTATGCAACACTTCCATGTCATTCTGATATCCTCTCAGCCCTATTTCATTCGGGAAAAGCTGGAGATCAGTTTTACCAATTACTTCTGATTCTGATTTAGCGCCTATAGTAATAACATCGGCTTTATTGGCGATAATTTTGCGGCCCTTTTCGTCTTTTACATAAATAGTGCCGGGTAAATTGTCAATCAGTGTACGCAGCAGCATACGTTCCTTTTGAATATCTGCCTCCGCTTGCTTTTGACTTGTAACATCAATATGTATCCCAACGAAACTATTAGAAAGGTTATCCATCTCATCCTTTAGGAAACCACCCCTTGAACAGATCCACACCCAACTATTATTGGCGTGTCTCATACGAAAATAGTTCTCAAACATGCCGGCCGGGTTGGCCATGTAATTCATAAACCGGCTTACTGCCGCCGCCCTGTCATCCTGGTGAAGTAACTTTATCCAAACTTCATCCAGGTTTTTTTTGCCCGATAAATCAAAATCTTTTATGTCCCTGCCAAGCATCGAGAAATGAATGCTGTTACAATCCATAAAACCCGTTGCCGGAAAATATTCCCACGAACCGGTATTTGATATTGAAAATAGCGCATTGTATTTTTGCACTGTTCCGTTTAAATGTGCAGCACTCGTGGCTTCATCTTTTAAAGCAGCATCTATCATTTTATTGTACTTATAATGGTAAGGTGATTGTAAATAAGGCGCCTTTATTGTTGGTTACTGTAATTTCGCCTCCATGCGCACTTACATATTGTTTCACAATAGCCAGCCCAAGGCCTGTTCCGCAATTTTTATCTTTTGTTACAAAGGGATCAAACAGCGTAGTTGATATTTCCTGTGGCACACCGGGCCCATTGTCGCAAATGACAAGCATTAAATTCTTATTTTCAACCCAGGCCGAAATGTTGATAGCAGGATCGGTTATTTTATGATCGTGCAACACATCCGCTGCATTATTAATCAGGTTGCTTAGCACCCTTCTGAGCTTGCTTGCGTCGCCCGGTACAAAAAGGTTATCGGGTATGTAGGAATTAATGGTAATGTTTGCCCAGCCATCCCTGCTTTTTGCCTGTTCAATAGCTTCAGATGTAATTTTATTTACCTCAACCGGTTTCTTTTGTACCGGTATTTCTTTGATGAAATCCAGGAAATCTTCAAATATACCTGAAGCCTGCTCTGCCGACTGATCAATCATATCGATCAATTCATGCTTTTCGCCTTCTTCACGCATCATATCCGTCATGAATTTGATGTTTTTTATAGGGGTGCGAAGGTCATGCATTACCATACCGATCACTTGGCCCACTGCGGATAGTTTTTCTTTTTGAATAAGCTTTTCACACAGTTCTGCATTGCGTATTGCCTGTGCGGCATTTTGCACAAACAGGGTTAACAAATACATTTTTTCTGTCTTCAGCTTTTCTACTTTCTGCAATACAGCAAAAACATAATAATGATCCAAACGGGCAACCACCAATTCGTCCAGTTGGATAACCTCATCCTTTTCCATTTTAACATTTCTTACCCTTGTGGTAAGTTCGTCAAGGTTTATTCGTTCCTCTATAGCGCCAATAGACAGTATTTTTTCGTATCGAAGATCCTTATCTAACTTGCCAATAAGTGCCATATCCGTATCTAAAGAACCGGCAAGCTGTTCCAATATATTTTTTAGCAGCGAGTTGAGCTGATTTTTATTTAATCCGATAGAAGAGATCGATTCGATCAGTTTTTCAAGATTGCGAAGTTTGTTATAATCAGTAACAGCCTTCGTAGCCAGCTGAATAATCTCTTCAGGAGCGTATGGTTTACAATGATAACCTACATTCTGCCCCGCCTGTTCAACAATTTCATCAATAGAGCGGTCGCTGTAGGCTGTAATAAAAATGATCTCGGCTTTAACATCATACTTCCGTATCTCAACGGCAGTTTCCAGCCCGTTCCAGCCTGGCATGCGCATGTCCAGAAAGATAACAGCATACGGAGTACCCCTCTCAATTGCCTGCCGTACCTTTTTAAGCCCCTCCATTCCGTTTGAAGCTTTATCAACGGTAAACTCAGGAATACTTGGCTTTCGGGTCTGTAACAAAGGTTTAGTATTGCCAAATAATATATCAAAAGCATTGTCAATATCTTCTTGCTCTTCTGATTGATTATAGGGTATGAGGATGTCTTCGATGTTATCTCTAACCATTTCCTCATCATCAATTACCAAAACCGATGTGTTTACTTCATTCATAATGTTGCTATAATTGCTTTAGATTCAAGCACTTTTACGTGCATACCTAAATTATGTTTTGTCATATGCTATAAAATTTAATGATAATTATTTATTATACTTGAAAACACGCTCTGTTGCGGTTTTTTGAGTATTATATTATTTATTAAAAACATAAAAATTATTATTATTATAATATCCCATAACTTGGAAACCCTTATATGAAAGCCAATAAAAACCTATGGGTGTTAGTGTTTATTTGCGTTATTAACTCTTTGGGTTTTGGCCTTATTCTGCCGGTGCTGTATAACTATGGCAAAACGTTTGGATTAACGCAGCAAATGCTTGGGGTGCTCACGGCATCCTATTCTGTGGCCCAACTTTTTGCAACGCCCTTGCTCGGCGCACTTTCTGATAAATTCGGGCGTAAGCCATTGCTCGTCCTCAGCCTGGCGGGCACCTGCATATCCTTTATTATGTTTGCCGAAGCGCGCAGCCTCATCATCCTGTTTGCCGCCCGGATACTGGACGGTCTAACTGGTGGCAATATTTCGGTAGCACAGGCCATGGTATCAGACAGCTCAACACCTGCTGAACGGGCAAAAAATTTCGGCATACTAGGCTCCTCATTTGCATTCGGTTTTGTAATGGGGCCCGCCATTGGTGGGGTACTCAGTAATTATGGCTTGCAGGTGCCTTTTTATTTCGCGGCAGGCATCTCGCTATTAGGCGTATTAAGTTCTATCCTGTTCTTAAAAGAAACAAATACCGAAGGAAAAAAAATAGAAGACGTAAACCGCTATGCCGATACCTTTATGTCGTTGTTTACCATATTGAAAAAACCCATAATAGGTACAGCTATATTTACCGGGTTTTTGCTCACCATGGCGCAGTTTACCATGATTATTGGTTTTCAAACTTTTAGTATTGATTTACTAAAGATAAATACCACTACTATGGGGTGGTTTTTTGCCTGTTTCGCTATAGTGGGTATTATTGCACAACTGGGCGTACCTGCGGTAACCAAGTTGGTTTCGTCAAGAACACTCATTTTAACACTCTCCACTATATTTTGCTTTGCAGCCATGTTGCTTACCGGGTTTGCACAGGGCTTTTTGATATTCGCTATTTGCCTGGTGGTTTATGGCTTGTTCAATGGGCTTCGCAACCCTATGCTTAATTCCATTATAGCAAATCATAACGCAAAAACAGAACAAGGTAAGGTGCTTGGCATTAACCAGTCATACGCATCTTTGGGTCAAATATTTGGACCGTTAACAGCCGGATTGATAGCCGGAATATCGGTACACGCGATATTCTTTTTATCGGCAGGATATATTTTGATAGCTTTGTTGTTTACATTGCGCCTGCACTCAAAGGAACAAAATTAAACCTATGCAACCGTTCATTTTAAAAGAGATCATATCGGTAACGATGATTCTGTTTGCCATTATCGATATACTGGGCGCAATCCCGGTAATTATTGAGATGCGGCAACGTGCCGGGCATATCCAATCTGAAAAGGCATCTATAGCTGTACTCGTTCTGATGGTAGGTTTTTTATTTGCCGGGAAAGGACTGCTCGATATTATTGGGCTGGATGTTTCCTCATTCGCTATTGCAGGCTCGCTCGTTATTTTTATTATTGCCATGGAAATGATATTAGGCGTCCGTTTTTTTAAGGAAGAAATCACCCCGCAAACCATATCCATTGTGCCATTGGCTTTCCCGTTGATAGCGGGTGCCGGTACTATGACCACACTGCTCTCATTAAAAACGCAATATCAAACCCAAAACATTGTTGTAGGTATTGTGCTGAATACCTTATTCGTTTACCTCGTGCTGAAAAATGTAAAATGGCTTGAAAAATTACTCGGGCAAACCGGCCTAAGCATCTTACGCAAAGCGTTCGGCATTATTTTGCTGGCAATAGCGATCAAATTGTTCAGGAGTAATACGCACCTGTAAATGTGCAAATGAAGGTGCAGCCCCGCACCGTATACACCTGTTAAGAAAAATATTTGTCAACTAAACTATTACAATATTTTCATAGTCTGGTCTATATCTCATATGCCTTCAACCTGGCAATTTTGATTTGTTAAATAGACACATCATGAAAAAGCCAGCTAACCTTTATTTTTTGTATTGCATGAATATGCAATGCCAGTTTTCAGTTTACCGATTGATGGTAGAACTTCGTATTCCTATGACTGCAGAAAATATGGAGAAAACTCATATATGTCACTGTTGCCATAAGCCACTGGTTTCTGTACTGAATATGAATGCAAGATGTATAGTAACCGAAACTAAATCCAAAATGCTGTATACCCCTGCTTATGTGAATAATTAAATCGGGCTTTGCCAGGTTTAGCGTTGACTTTTGAATGTGTGGTGGAGAAATTATAAAAAAGAGCCTTCAATTTCTTTTGATATAATAAAATCATTGTCTTCAGGTTGTATATCTGAAATTTCTTCATAAGGGTCGAAGCTAATGTAGAAACCCTTATCACCCTTAAAAAATTTATAATTTGTTATACAGTAAAAATGGTGATCGTAGTTATGATACAAACAATATTCAGTTATATTCTGAAATTGTAATTTTAACTCTCGGTCATTTTGGAAGTGATTTTTTGTTAAGGTCATGTAAACATCAATTTTTAATTGATAATCTTCATAATAAATATCAAACCTGCTTATTTCCGCATCTAATATGTTGATTTTTTCTTCTGTCAAAAAATTTAGGAGTTCCTCATTCTTGCCAATGTATTTCACTGTTAAAAAGTCTCTCCTACCGGGGAGATTATTCACAACATCATTGGTTCTTTTAAGGTGTTCATGAGGGCTTTCGCCGTTTAGAGGGGGCTTATTAATCTGGCCACAAACATCGTATCCGCCTTATTTCCATATCCTTTTAAAATAGCCTGCTCCTCAACTTTCATCCCCAACTCCTTCACCATAAAATTAACCGCGTCTTCATTCTCAGCTCTAAAGGCCGAGCAAGTGATGTAGATCAGCGGTTTGCCAGGTTTAAGGTATTTAACCACGTTGGCAGCTATGGTTTGCTGCAGGCGCTGAAAGAACTCTATCTTTTGAGATTGAAACTGGCTTATCATTTCTGGTGTGCGGCCCCAGGTACCCGAACCACTGCAGGGGGCATCAAGTATAATGCCGTCAAAAGCATAATCATGCAGTTCAGGGTCCACGTTCCCGGTAAGATCGAGCAATTTTTTCTGGTATTTGATCAACCCGGCTTGCTGAAACCGCTCATCGAGATTAGAAAGGATGGATTCGCGGATATCAGATACCACAAGTTTCAGATCAGGCTGTTGCTCATGTAAAAGGAGCGACTTGCCACCCGACGCCGCACAGGCATCCCACCAGGCTTCCCATTTTTGTGGTTTAAAGTATTGTGCCGTTTGCTGCGACGACAGGTCCTGCACTTCGAACCAGTTTTGCTGCGGAAAAATATTTTCCAGCCGCGTACCATTAGGCAATGCCAGGCACCCGTTGCCCTCATCCTTAAAAACAACTTCCGCTTTGAAGAGTATAGCTTTCACATGCTGGTCAAAGCCTTTTCGAACACGAATAAACAGATCGGGCTGAACGAAAAAAGACTTCAAAAACGAATCCTTATCAATGCCATTTGAAATATTGGCCGACCATGGAAATACTTCCTCCAGCTTAAAATCAGGAAAAGCAGTTTTAACCAGTTTCAGCTTTTCATCAATATCAAAGCCTACACATAAGGCCCATTCAGGTTTAAAATGCTGTAAAAATGAATTGGTTTGGCTGTTACACAAAAACTCGGCCACCATCAACCGCTCCTCTGTTAGGGTATTGAATAGTGCTTTGCCCAAACGGAAATAATTGTAAATAAGCCGGCTTGCTACCTTCCGGTCGGTTGAGCCCATTTGCTTATTTTGGCGATAAAAGCCAGGCAAAAACTTACCTAAAGGCGTTTCGGCAGGGTAATTACCCAAAATTCGCTGAAACGTTTTAAGTTGATTTAATGCCTTCATTCTACCTTTTTTAACTCAAAGTTGCTGTATTTCAATACGTTTACATGGGTGTTAACCCAGCCTATACCCGGTTTTTTTACAAAGTGATAATTATTGAGCAGCCCTGCGAAATCGGTTTTATCCAATTTTTTAAGGCCATCTTTATCTTCCAGTAAACCGCCAAAGTACAGGCCCTCATCAAATCCCATTAAAGCATATTCACTCGGCTCCACGTGATAGGCTTTCTTGTAGTTACGTATAAACGCAACTATTTCTGGCGCTTTATAATCTACCCGGTCAGTGGAGGTAATATGTGTTTTTAGCCGCTGCAAAATATCAGGTTTAAGATAAGAAAATTTCCCCCAGCTGGGATGACCAAATAAAGTTATCGGATATTTTTTAGCCAGGCTATCCAGTGAGTGCAGCGTTACTACCAAAAAGGGCTGGTTGGTTGCCGCTATCACAAATATATTTTCTTCGGTTAAAGAAAGTTGCGGGATAAGACTATTTATCTGTCCGCGAACAATGGTAGCGGTAATTACCCTGGTCTTTCTCTTGCTTAAACTGTCTGTCCCCTTTTTTAAAGGGGTGATATAATTATTTTCTTCGCTGAAACCAGATTTAAGGATAAATATTTTTTTAGGCTTATAGTGTTCCTGGATATATTGCGCGGCCGCCCATGCATGGTACTCGAGAGGAGTAGCTACGGTGATCAGGTCCTGGTCTTTAATAGTTGAGGGCGCTGCCGGCGATAATGGCGAAACAGTAGGTATGGATTTCCCCGTACCTGTTAAAATGCTTGTGAAATCGTGCAGGTCATCAGGAAAAACCGGGCCTACAATGAGGTCACTGCTGCGGATAGCAGGGTTATAAGCAAAGCTATGCGCTTGTGAAGGCTGATCTTTAGCATCAAAAACCTGTAGTTTATAGTTATATCCTTTTGCAGCCAGCGAATCCAGCGCAAGTTTAAACCCCTGATAATAATCAAGGGACAGATTGGCCCTGCTTAAAGTACCGCTGGTGTATTGTGCCCCGGCATTCAAATTATCCAGATTAAAAGGCAGCAGCATAGCAATGGTTGATACCTGCTGCGCCCCCGGTTTAGCAGAAGCCTTCTCAGGCTCTGTTTTTACAGGGTTCTCTTTTTTTGCAGGGGCCGAAACAGGGCGCACTTTTGGCGAACAGGCTGCCGCCAGCAACGCTGTGCATACGATAAATATCCACTTATTCCCACTCAATTGTAGCAGGTGGTTTCGAACTGATGTCATATACTACCCGGTTAATACCCTTTACGTTGTTAATGATCTCGTTACTGATCTTGGCCAGCAGATCATAAGGCAAATGACACCAGTCGGCGGTCATGCCGTCCAATGATTCCACTGCGCGCAAGCAGATCACGTTCTCGTAAGTACGTTCATCGCCCATTACACCTACTGATTGTACAGGCAAAAAGATAGAACCGGCCTGCCAAACTTTATCGTAAACACCTGCCGACCGCAAATTGTTGATATAAATCGCATCAGCTTCCTGTAATATCTGTACTTTTTCCGGGGTAACCTCGCCTAATATCCTGATAGCCAGTCCTGGTCCGGGGAACGGATGACGGCCTAATATATTTTGATCTATGCCTAAAGCCCTGCCTACTTTGCGCACTTCATCCTTAAACAGTGTATTTAAAGGCTCTACTACCTTGAGTTTCATAAAATCAGGCAACCCGCCAACGTTATGGTGCGATTTGATGGTTGCCGACGGGCCTTTTACTGATACCGACTCAATCACGTCGGGATAAATGGTACCCTGGCCAAGCCATTTTACATCCTGTACCTTGTGCGCTTCATCATCAAATACCTCGATGAAAACACGTCCAATAGCCTTGCGTTTTTTCTCAGGATCGGTTAATCCGGCCAGCGCGTCGTAAAAACGTTGTTTGGCATCTACTCCTTTTATATTAAGGCCCATGTGTTTGTACGAATCCAAAACAGATTCATACTCGTCCTTGCGTAACAGGCCATTATCTACAAATATGCAATGCAGGTTTTTACCAATAGCATGATGCAGCAATACTGCCGCAACGGATGAATCCACACCACCTGACAAGCCAAGCACTACTTTATCATCACCCAGTTTCTCTTTCAGGCCGGCAATGGTAGTTTCAACAAATGAATCGGGCGTCCAATCCTGTTTGCATCCGCAGATGTCAACCAAAAAGTTTTGTAATAGCTGCTTTCCGTCAATACTATGGGTAACCTCCGGATGGAATTGTATCCCGTAAGTTTGTGTGCCTGTAACCTGGTAGGCCGCTACTTTAACCGTATCGGTACTGGCAATTATTTCGAAATTATCGGCTATGCGTGCTATAGTATCCGCGTGCGACATCCATACCTGCGAACTTTCAGGAATAAGCTTAAACAGCGGGTTTTTATCGTTGATATATTGCAAATTGGCTCTCCCGTATTCGCGTGTGCTTGATGGCAATACCTCGCCGCCGTTAAAATGTGCGATGTGCTGTGCGCCATAGCAAACCCCTAAAATGGGTAGCGTGCCATGAAATTTAACGAAATCAAAATGTGGGGCATCTTCTTGTCTTACAGAATAAGGACTGCCGGAAAGTATGATACCTTTTACAGTGCTGTCGATTTCGGGAAAGTGATTGAACGGGTGTATCTCGCAGTAGATATTGAGCTCCCTGACCCGGCGCGCTATCAATTGGGTAAATTGTGAGCCGAAGTCAAGAATGAGGATTTTTTCTTGCATGGGCAAAGATAGGATTTTTTTCGATTTTGGGTTTCTGAATTATGCTTTTAGTTCTAAAGAATTTGTAGTTGCCAGGAGGAACGGTGAAGCAACTAACTGATTTTTTTATCTCCTGTCATACTTTCTGGTTTTCTATCGGGGTACAACCGCATTTGTAATTGCGGCATATCCAACGGTACCATTTGGATATCAAAAATAGCTTCGTAAAACTTTTGGGCGCGGTTTATATCAGCACAAGGTATCCCGAATCAGCTTATTGTGTTTTGAAGGATTATGCTGCAGGGTTTTAATAAGAATAAATTTAGGCATTATGATTAAGGTGTTTATTATTATTTTTCTTATTCTTGAATTATGTCACCAACTATCCGCCCCGCTACATTTGAAGATGTCCCCGCGCTCCAGCAACTGATCGCGTTATCGGTAAGGGGGCTCAGCGAAGGATATTACACATCCCGGCAGGTGGAAAGCGCCATTGAATATGTTTTCGGGGTCGACAGCCAGTTACTGGTAGATGGTACCTATTACGTGGTTGAAACGAGAGATACTATAGTAGCCTGCGGTGGCTGGAGCAGGAGAAATACTTTGTTTGGCGGGGACCAGCATAAGGATTTTGAAGATCCTTTACTAAATCCGGCTACAGATGCAGCACGCATCCGCGCTTTTTTTGTACACCCGGATTGGGCACGAAAAGGCATAGGAAGGCTGTTGATCAATATTTGCGAAAAGGCCGCTAAAAATTCCGGCTTTACTAAAATGGAGATAGGAGCTACACTGCCAGGTGTGCCGCTTTATGAGGCCATGGGGTATCACACCGTTAAAAAGATCAAAGTGCCATTGCCCGATGGTGAAATATTCACAGTCGTCAACATGAAAAAAGATTTAAACCTGTTTCAGTAATTAAAGTTCAATTAACTTTATCTATCATAGTCATATAATGAAAGCTTAAGCTTACTATCATTCATCCTGATTACTTTATCCACCCGTTGATGACGGAACACGTGTTGTTAAGGAAGTTTATAGCAATCCAAATGGTTTAAAGGTTGGTTATACTATAGTTGGAGGCGGGCATACCTGGCCGGGTGGGCTCTCAATATCTGCCTAAGTTTGTTATTGGCCCTGTTTCAAAAAAGCCTGGATGCCTGTGAAGAAATATGGAAGTTTTTTAAGGGAAACAGGCTGGCTGCCATCAACTAAAGCCTGTTTCCCATTTAACTTTGATGTAATTATTTTATAGGGAACAAAAAGCCGATGTTGATGCTTGATCTCACGTTTTGAACATTGCCACCATCCGTATCTTTAAATATACTGGCAATTCCGCTTTGTCCGTCTGCTTCTATAAAGAGTTTTACTTTATTTGATATAGGGAACTTTACACCTACTCCTAAATCCAAACCAAAATCAGTAGTGTTAAAGGCCTCACTAATGTTTACGCCGCTATTTGAAGACTCTTTACTATTAAGTAAAACGCCTACATAAGGGCCAAAATTTAAATACCAATTTCTATGTCTTCCAAAATGCCAATCAGCCATTACCGGGATTGTTAAATAATTCAAATGGAAATTAACACCATCTATTACTGTACCGGCATTTGCACCGTTATCAATACTTATATAACCGTTGCCCCAGCCTTTTTGGTCATAGATCAATTTTCCTTTAATACCCCATCTGTCAGAAAAGTAGTATTCTCCGGAAACGCCCAGGTTGAAGCCCGAGGTGTAATCACTGGTTTGGCTATTTTCAGAATAAGATACTCTTGCGGTATTGAAGCCAACATTCACCCCAAATTCTGCAGTGTTTTTCGTTTGTGCAAACGTAGCAGAGTAAATACCGGTTAAAATAAGTAGTGTTGTAAAAAGTTTTTTCATATTGTGATTTTTGATTTCGCGCAAATGTAACCACCTATATAAATATATATAAATAATAGAGTAAATAATTGCCAAAAGGTTTCAATAATCTTAGCAAGTTCCGGGTTTTATAGGATGTGGTAACCCGGTAAATTTGTTGTGTCAAAAGAAAAATAAAATGGAAACACAAGAATCGATCAACTATCAGCGTATTGCAGAAGCGATCAACTATATCAGGCTTAATTTTAAGGAACAACCTAATTTGGATGACGTTGCCGAAAAGGTAAACTTAAGTCCTTTTCACTTTCAGCGCATGTTTACAGAATGGGCAGGCATCAGTCCGAAGAAATTTCTTCAATATCTAAGCCTCGACTATGCAAAAGGTATTTTAAAGGAAAAACAAGCCACCTTGTTTGATGCGGCTTTTGCTACAGGATTATCAGGCACAGGCAGGCTGCATGATCTGTTCATTAATATTGAGGGAATGACCCCCGCCGAATATAAAAATGGGGGTACGGCGCTCAGCATTAATTACAGTTTTGCCGAAAGCCCATTTGGAAATATATTGGTGGCATCCACTTCAAAGGGTATCTGTCATTTAGCCTTTGCTGATGACCGCGAAAAGGCATTCAGCCAATTGCAGGATCAATTCCCCAATGCAGGCTATCACCAGGTGGTAGATCAAATCCAGCAAAATGCTTTGTTTATTTTTAAAAAGGATTGGTCAAAATTATCTTCTGTTAAACTTCACCTTAAGGGTACACCTTTTCAGCTTAAGGTATGGGAAGCCTTATTGAGGATACCGATGGGCGGTTTGTACAGCTACGGATTAGTTGCTCAAAATATCCTGTTACCTAAAGCCAGCAGGGCAGTTGGCAGTGCTATTGGCGATAATCCGGTCGCCTTCCTCATTCCTTGCCACCGCGTGATCAGGTCGACAGGTGAATTTGGGCAATATCATTGGGGATCTAACCGCAAATCGGCCATTATTGGTTGGGAAGCAGCACAGATAAATGCAATTGCTGTTTAATGCTATATAGCCCCAAAATAGAAGGAGATTTTAAAACTTCTTACATGAAACAAAGAATTGAGCAATTAAACTGGCCCCATATTACCGGCCATATGAATGATAGTGGCTATGTTTTAGTAAATAGTGTACTCACAGCTGCTGAATGTGATGATCTTACCCGGCAATATGACAATAAGGACCTTTATCGCAAAACTATTGTAATGGAACGTTACCGGTTTGGATTGGGCGAATACAAATACTTTAATTACCCCTTGCCTGCAATAGTTGAACAGGTAAGGCAAAGTGTGTACTCCTGGTTGGCGCCTATTGCCAATAACTGGATGAAAGCTTTGAATATTGATAAACATTTTCCCGAAGACCTGGCTAAACTGTTGGACGAATGTCATCAACATGATCAAACCAGGCCAACCCCACTGATATTGCGATACGGCAAAGGAGGCTATAATACACTGCACCAGGATTTGTATGGCGAAGTTTACTTCCCGATGCAACTGGTGCTGTTTTTGGACGAACCTGGCAAAGATTATGATGGCGGCGAGTTTGTATTGATAGAGCAAAGGCCGAGGGCGCAATCAAAAGCCATCGTTTTAAAGCCCCATAAAGGTGATATGTTACTGTTTACAACCAATTTCAGGCCGGTAAAAGGGGCCAAAGGGTATTACCGGGTAAACATGAAGCATGGGGTGAGTGAATTAACGTCGGGTATACGACATACGTTGGGTATAATATTTCATGATGCGGCATGATATTACATTCAGAATTGGGCGATAATGCCTTTAGAAGAAGCAGGCAGTTAAAATTACTGATAGATAAAGGCGATGTGCAACTGGCAGGGAACAGGAAGCTGGAAATATACGGAACATTAACTTGCTCGTCGGGTAAAAGAATGAAAACAAATAACCGTATTTTCTTTACATCAGAGGCGGAAGCGATAGACATGGGCTACAGGCCTTGCGGGCATTGTATGCATAAGGCGTATCAGCAATGGAAAGCGGCACGCTGATGCTACTTATCGAATTCAGAAGTTTTACTTTCTTTTTTCGGCATTAAAAATTAAGCACCTTACCCTGCTCGGGATATACCAGGTTTAATTGCAGTTTATTTTCGTCAGCCAACTGCATTTTTATCCGCTCAGTACTGCTTTGCGGTGGTTTTACGTGGGTTATTACTACGGTAAAATCTTTCAATGTGCCGGGGCCTGTCAGCTTTTGCAGGTCATCCATTTCCTTCATCAGCCAATGGGGGGTAAGGTGACCAAACAGGGTTTTATCGGGTTGCTCATCAGGAAAAGATACCTCGATCATGATCGCTTTTAGTTTTTTCGCCTTGATCAGCGGGGCAATGGCTTGCCATAACGCCTCCAGGTTATGGCTTTTTTCTATCTCGTCAGGCCCTGTATCGCCCAGGTATAGCATGTAATTTTCATTGCTTCTGATCAAAAAAGCAGTGCTGGTGAGATTAGAGTGGCTCAAAGGGAATGCCTTAACGGTCATTTCTGTATTTTCTAATGGGGTTTCGTTGCCGGGGGTGAGTACCTTATAATGATACTTTTTTAATTGAGGGGTTTCGCCTTCATCCGCAAAATTGGCCCAGCTTTTCCAGGTGAAATAGTGGGTTTTAAAAGTTTCTATGCAGTCGGCAAATGCATAAATGTTTTTCGTAGTATCGTCCGGCGAATTGATGATCAATCCTGCCAAATGATCAAGGTGCGAGTGGGATATTAAATAGCCTTTGATGTATCTTCTTAATACCTGCTCAGCCGGGACATTAAAAACCTTATTGGCAATTGCCTTCTCTATGCCATAATGCAGGGTGCCGGCATCAAGGCATATATAATTATTAGTTTGAACAGCGGCTACCATGTAGGCCGATAGGTTGCTTTCATCAATACCTCCCTTAACGCCTAATGGAACTACTCTGAATGTACCTTGCCCAAAAACAGATATTGATAGGAATAAGCAAAATAAAAGATGCAGGATTTTATTCAGATAAAACATTTAACGTATAGATTTTAAAACGTCGAAAGCAGAGATCATGCTGCGCTTTAAAAGTACATATCTTGTTTTAAAAAAAGATATAAATTAAAAAATCATGATGCGCTTACCGGCTTAGATGCATTTGCACGTTTAGAGGAGTTTGGTGGTTCATAGGCATGTTTGTGCACAAAAATGTATCGCCGCTTAACACATTTTGGGCAAAAATACGCTCTTATCGGTAACCAAAAAAGAAGGGCTTTGATCAGGGTATTCCTTCTTACCCTTGTGTGTAATGTTTGATGGCATTTCCAGCACTTGGCTGAAGTGTGGCTATGTGTTCTATGTGTTTGCATATAGGCCTCCATTGTTATAACTATCATACATTTATGTGCGGTAAATGTTTTCGCCTTTTATTGTTTTTTTAACTTTTCAGCAATGTTTTATGTAACTAGCAGGAAATTTGTAAATAAAGGTTAACGAGGTTTATAGGCAATTTTATTTATTTTTGCTGTGATGAAAACCAGTCAGATCGCTGCAAAAGCAGTTAGCCGTCTTTTTCTTTTATTGTTGCTATTGGCCATAATTCCATTGTTCCAGGCAGACAGCAGCAAATTGCAGCACTTATATATTGTGACTAAAAGCAGGTGGCTATTTATATTCCCCGTAATATTGATCGGTGGCTTTGTATATTTCTTTGTGCGATGCACCATTAATAAATATTCAGAGCCCGATTCCAACTGGCTGCTGGTAATTAATACCCTGGTACTAATGGTTTACAGCGTTACGCTATACATCAGGGTACTCGAATTAATAAAGTAAGAATTAATAAAGTAATAGGGCTTACTCAGTTTTCATCGCTTCTTCTGCCGATTTTTTATACTCATATTCTCCACCGAAAAGGAAGCCCCATGGTTTAAGACTTTCTATACGGTCGAAAACTATTTTAAGAATGGCGATAACGGGGATTGAAAGAAACATACCCGATAAGCCCCATATCATTTCACCTATCACAATTCCCAGGAAAGATATTAACGCGTTAAGCTGAACTTTTTTACCCACCACAATGGGAAGCAGAAAATTGGAGTCAATAGCGTGGATGCCAAGTACGCTTAGTGCTACGGTTATGGCATCCCTTACATTTCCGGTAGCAAAAGTGATCAATGTGCTGAGTGCGAGGGCCGTAAAAATACCCACATAAGGGATAATGTTAAATAACCCCACTATCAAACCTAACAATACCGCATATTTAATACCAATGATCCAGAAAGCGGTGCAAGCCACACAGGCCACAATAAACATTTCGAGCAACAGGCCCAAAATGTATTTCCTTAAAATATTTTGAACATTTTCAACAATATCAAGCACTATGCCCGAATTTTCTTCATTGAAAACCCATATCAAAAAACGGAGTAATATACGTCTGTAGAGCAGTATTAAAAATGTAAAAATGATGATAAAGGAATAAAACAGCATTAATGACGACAGAGCGCCGAATGTGGTACCGATCACACTTGTACCTGATGACATGATTTTGCTGGTGGCGTTGTGTACGTAATCCATCTGCTTTTCCAAATTGATGTGGAAAGCAATTGAGATATATTGGCTAAGATCATCTATGGATTGGCTTACCTGCTTTTTTAACATTGGCCAGTCATCGGCCAGTCTTGATATTTGTGATCCTACCAGGTAAAGTATACCAACAACAAACGCGATCAGCAGTAAGATAGACAAAAAGGAAGACGCGCTGCGGGGCAAACGGAATTTTTTTTCGAAGAAATTACCTATCGGCAAAAGTAATATAGCAAACAAAAACCCGAAAATTAAAGGGTCAAGTACTTCTTTACCCAAAATAACCAGGTATCCCAACGCAATAAGGCCAACAAGTACTAACGATAGTTTTTCGTAAAAAGGGGCTGCAATTTTTTTTACAGGCATGGGGGCTATTTAATAATGTTCAACCATTAACATTATGCTCCGGCTAATGTTTTTGAAAGATAAGCATAAAAGCTTAGTTACAAAATAGCGATCAATTGCTCTAATACTTGTTTTATAAAGCTATCCATAACCTTTTCTGGCTGCTTGCTGAATGTTTGTGTTACCCGATTGGCCAGTATCACATTAAAGGATATGGCTTTATGCCCCAATACAGATGCCATGCCATATATACCTGCTGTTTCCATTTCAAGGTTGGTAATACGCTGTCCATCAGATCTGAAATCACGTATTATTTTCATAAGTTCAGGAGTAGCGGATCTGGCCCTTATTTCGCGTCCCTGAGGCGCATAAAAACCCGGCGCGGTAATGGTGATGCCTTGCTGCAAATTATTCGCCAGTTGGTTTATCAACCATTTATCAGCCAATGCTACATAAGGCGAAAATCCATAGTTTGCCGGCAATGCCTCCTTAAAGACAGTTAGCAATTGTTCTTCATGTTCAGCCATATCATGCTGATAATAATGCATCAGCGTATCCAGCCCGATTGCCGCGGTTGATACCAGCAAACTATCTATAGGGACATCCGCTTGTATAGCCCCCGATGTGCCAATGCGGATAATATTCAGGCTTTGCAATTGTTCTTTAGGGATATGGTTCTGCAGGTCGATATTTACAAGTGCGTCCAGTTCATTTAATACAATATCTATATTATCTGTACCTATACCTGTTGATATTACGGTAACTCTTTTGCCGCCAATATTGCCTGTGTGCGTAACAAACTCGCGTTTTGATTTTTTTAGTTCGATGGAGTCAAAGTACTGGCTTACCTGGGCCACACGTTCCGGGTCGCCAACAGTGATTATAGTATTTGCTGCATCGCCGGGTAATAGGTTTAAATGGTAAAGGCTGCCATCGGCGTTTAATATCAGTTCGGTTTCTGCTATACGGTTCATCGGTATAAAAATAGTTAAAGATCAACAGTTTGCAATTTGAAATAAGCAGTTGAATTTTTTGGCAAATATTTTGCTTGATAAAAATTATCTACTTAAAAACAAAAATTATGGCTAAGTATTCAGAAAAAGCAGGAGAAAAGGTTGAGAAAACCATGCACGAGATGAAGGAGGGCAAGCTAAAAAGCGGTAGCGGTAAAAAAGTTACCAGTAAAAAACAAGCTGTTGCTATAGGCCTGTCCGAAGCCCGTAAAGAGGGTGCTAAAGTGCCCAAAAAGAAAAGTTGATGGATGAGCAGACTTCCGGGGATTTTAAAACTTCGGAAGTCTCAATGAACATTTTCCGTCTTTCGGACTAAAAACTATCTTTGCGCTATTATGAGTAAACCGAACGACGAACTTTTTAAGAACGTAATATCTCACGCTAAAGAATATGGCTTTGTTTTCCCTTCGAGCGAAATATACGACGGCTTAAGCGCTGTATATGATTATGGACAAAATGGGGTTGAACTAAAAAACAACATCAAAACTTACTGGTGGAAGGCCATGGTGCAGCTGAATGAAAATATCGTCGGTCTTGATTCGGCTATATTTATGCACCCCAAAATATGGAAAGCCAGTGGCCACGTAGATGGCTTCAGCGATCCGATGATTGATAATAAGGACTCGAATAAACGTTATCGTGCCGACCAGTTATTGGAAGATAAGATTGATCGTTACGACAAGGACGGTAAAACGGATAAAGCAGAACAATTACAGCATGATATGGATGAAGCGTTGAAAAACGATGATTTGCCACGCCTGAAAGAACTGATAATAGCACATGAAATTGCCGACCCCGTGAGCGGTACCCGCAACTGGACAGATGTACGCCAGTTTAACCTGATGTTTAGCACACAAATGGGTGCCGTGGCAGATGACGCTGATTTGGTTTACCTGCGTCCGGAAACCGCCCAGGGTATTTTTGTAAACTATCTTAATGTGCAAAAATCAGGCAGGATGAAAATTCCTTTCGGTATAGCGCAAATTGGCAAGGCATTCCGTAATGAAGTGATCGCCCGCCAGTTCATTATCCGTATGCGGGAGTTTGAGCAAATGGAAATGCAATTTTTTGTACGCCCAGGCACACAAAAAGAATGGTTTGAGCACTGGAAGGCCATGCGCCTTAAATGGCATTTGGCTTTAGGTACCGGGCCGGAGAAATACCGCTATCACGAACATACCAAACTGGCTCATTATGCTGATGCCGCCTTCGATATTGAATACGAATTTCCTTTTGGTTTTAAAGAGGTAGAGGGCATACACAGCCGCACCGATTTTGATTTGAGTCAGCATCAGAAATTCTCGGGCAAAAAATTACAATATTTTGATCCGGAGATCAATCAAAACTATGTGCCTTATGTGATAGAAACTTCTATTGGTTTAGATCGTATGTTTCTGTTGACACTTATCAATGCTTACGTGGAAGAAGACCTGAGCACTGAAGAAAAGCAGGACAGCCGTGTTGTATTAAGACTACATCCTTGCCTGGCACCTGTTAAAGCAGCTATTTTCCCACTCACCAAAAAAGATGGGCTGCCTGAAAAGGCAAGGGAAATAATGGACAAGCTTAAGATAAACTTTAACCTGCAATACGAAGAAAAAGACGCCATTGGCAAGCGTTACCGTCGCCAGGATGCTATAGGTACCCCCTTTTGCATCACCGTTGATCATCAGACTTTGGAAGACAATACCGTAACCATACGTCATAGAGATACCATGAAGCAGGAAAGGGTTGATGCCGGTCAACTTGAAAATATCATTGGGGGGCTTGTAAGCTGGAAGAACTTGCTTTCGCTGTAGAGGAATAAAGTAAAACGTAAAAAAGTCCGTTTACCAACAGTAAACGGACTTTTTATTTAAAAGCGGAATTACTATAACAAATTACCCCGCCAAAACCGTATAAGTATAAGTGAATGCAGGTTAGGCAATTAGATAGGGGGTTTTAATGTTTTTTTTGCCATTGTAAAACCTGCACAGCATTATAATTACAAGCTTCCATTAAGTTATTAAATGAGGTACTTTTTAATTTCAATTCTTCTGTTAACTGGGTTAAAGGGGTTTTCCTATCCTTCTGCTAATTCTACGTATTATTATTCCGGCGTGAATATTAAAGTTGATAGCCTCAGAACTTTATTAGCAACTACAATAGCCGATAAAGATAATCCTACCGATACCTTAACTATTAACAGGATCAATAAATTAGCCTCAGAGTTTATTGATGTTAACCCTGATAGCACCTTATATTATGGTAAAATGGCAATTTCAAGGTCGTTAGCCATAAAATATAAAAAAGGTATTGCAGATGGTATGATTGCTACTGCCAGGGTGTATACCCTTAAAGGGCAGTATGATAAGGCAAAGACAAATTTCATGGGGGCTAAGCTGCTATATGTCAACTTAAAAGATGATAAAAGTTTGAGTGATTGCTATATAGAATATGGCCGCATGTATAACCGCATAGCTGATTATGCACAAGCCTCAAACTATTTTAAACAAGCACTTGACATAAAAAGGCGTATAAAAGACGAATTAGGGATTGCTGATTGCTATCACAATATGGGTATGGTGTCTGATAATATCGGAAAATCCCCTTATGCCCTTGATAACTATTTTAAATCACTCTCCCTGGATATCAAACTTCATAACCCGCTTAAGGCCGCATCCAATTATAATAATATTGGGGTAATAATGCAGGAAATGGAGATATATCCAAAATCATTGGAATATTATAAACGTGCCATTAAAATATGGCAGGGTGCTAAAAATATACAGGGGGTAAGTACTGCTTATGAAAACATTGGTGAAATATTAATGAATGAGAAAAAGTACGATGAAGCCATTGTGTATTTTTATAAATCAATGAAATTAACCAAAGACCAGGATGATAAGGACGGTTTAAGTACCTTGTTTTCTGATATCGGCCTTTGCTACTCTTATAAAAAGCAATATAAAGCCTCATTAAATTATCTCGGCCAGGCACTCAAAATTGCAAAAACATACAATCTCGATTTTGATAAAACTATCGCCTATACATTCTTTGCCACGGTTTATAACAGGCAGGGAGATTATGACAACGCCTATCAATATGCATTACTCGCTAAAAATCTTGCAGATAAATTAGGCGGTTTGCCAAACAGGAGCAGTGCGGCTTTACAGTTAAGTGAAGCGCTTGGCGGCTTAAAAAGATTTGATGAGGCCTATAAAGTACAAAAAGAATATAATGAGCTTAAAGACAGCCTGAAAAGCGACGAAAGCGTTCAGAAGCTAACCTCTTTTAATCTTGAATCAAGCTTTGCAGAAAAGCAAAGGCGATTAGCTGAAGAACATCAGCGCATGGACGAGCTTTACCAGCAAAAAATACAAAGGCAGGGGTTATTAAGCGTCATTTTCTTTGTCATCATATTAGGAATGGTTGCCATATTAATTATTTATTATAGGGCTAAACGCAAACAGCAAAACATAAATACCATACTTGAAGATAAAAACCACGAGGTTTTACAACAAAAAACTGACCTTGATGAGCAATCACAAAAACTGAACGAGCTGAATAATTTGAAAGACCGTTTAATATCAGTATTGGCACATGATCTTAGAGCCCCTTTAAGTACGCTGCGCGGATTATTTAGTTTGCTTGAAGATGACAGCATCTCGCACGAGCAGTTTTTGAGCATGATACCACAGGCATTAAAAAAACTGGAATATACTTCTGATTTTCTTGATACGCTATTGTTCTGGATAAATAGCCAGATGGAAAACTTTGATAGTTCGGGAAAAAGTTTCCCTATTAAAGATGTTGTTGCTTATGAGGTTAACAATTATTACGAGCAGGCCCAGGGAAAAGGGATCACGCTTATTGATAATGTGTCGGATTTATTAACTGTTTCTGCCGACCCGAATTCTGTACGTATTGTAATTCGTAATTTAATTACTAATGCCATCAAGTTCTCCAGAAAAGATGATACGATAAATGTGACCGCCTATCAGCAGGACGATAATTACATCTTATTATCCATAAAAGATACCGGCGTTGGTATGTCTGAAAAACAGCTAAACAAATTGTTTAAAAGCAAAGTGGATAGCGGTACCGGCACCAACAACGAATCGGGCACAGGTATGGGCCTTTTATTCTGCAAGGACCTTATTGAAAAATGCCACGGTAAAATATGGGTTGAAAGCGTAGCCGGTGAGGGCACCGAATTCTTTTTTACCTTACCGCTCTGTACCTTAACAGAAGGCAAAAAAGAAGAAGTGATGATGGTATCCTGATCTTTTCTCCCTTTATAATATAGTCCTATTGACTTACCACACCATTATTCCTGTTTAAACCATTGGTATAATTTAACGGGTTAACCTTTTTGGGATCTCCCTGGTAAACCCATACTATATTGCCAATATATTTACGAAAGGCATTATTAACATCATCTACCGTCAGTTTCTTAACATCATTAGCCAACGTTAGCGAGCGGTGCCAGTTGTTAAACAATACCTCACTTTGTGCCAATGAAGCAGCCTGCGCACTATTTGTTTCTTGCCTGTAATAAAAGCTGGTAAGATAGGAGGTTTTCATATTGGCCACTTCATCCGCTTTAAAACCCCCGGTTTTTACTTTATTTACCAATTTGTAAAATACTTCAATATACTTATCGGGCTGAGTGGTTGAAACAGAGAATTTGGCAACGGCCATAGCTCCATTGTCAAACCAGGCCTGTGGCGCATAAGATAATCCATTTTTAGTGCGTACATCCAGGTATTGCCGGTCCGAAAATATGTGCATAGCCACATTAAAGGCAGTAAAATCAGGCGCTCCCGGCTCGGGGGCGCTGGTAATCCCTTCTACATAATTGGTAGCCAGGTCGCGCTGTTCTGCCGAAAATATATTTTTTGGTACACTGTAAATTGCTTTTTTTAACACATAAGGCTTACCCGGTTTTATATTGGAAAGCAGCTGGTTTACCTTTTCCTCAATCACGCCTTTGTCGAGGTTGGCAACTACTACAATTAACATTCGTGATCTTGTTAATATCGACAGGTAGTATGCTTTAGTTTCTTCGGGTGTAAGTTTCTCAATAATATCTGTGGTACCATCAGGGTCTTTTGCATATTCAAGCCCAGCAAAGGCAACTTTAACAGCATACTTATCAATAGCAGCATCCGGTTGACTGTCAGCTTCTTTAAGGCCATTAATGGCATCCTGTTTAATGCGTGCAAATTCCTTGGCATCAAAACTGGGTATAGTTAATGCTTCGGTATATAAGGGCCAAACTGTTTCAAAATCACCCTTTATACAATTCATCTTTACCACTGAATAATCTTTGCCGCTAAATCCATATAAAGCGGCGCTTACCTTATCCAACTGGTTTTTAAAGCTATTTTTATCGTGATTCAAAGTTCCACATTCTGATAATGCGGTCATGGCCAATGATTCGATCCCGCATTTATCAGCCGGATAATTTTGTATCCCGCCGTTAATTATAGTTTGTACCTCTACGATATCATTTCCGCTTGGTTGAACGATAACTTTTACACCCTTTACCATCATTTCATAAGCATTTTGCGCATTTGCCAATCGCAGGCTAAATAAAATTACGGCAATAGATAATGTCAATATTTTCTTTTTCATCAGGTTAAACTTTACTTATCTGCAAAAAATGCATTGGCATTAACTTGTTTATTTAATTCCGGCTGAATGATCAAACCGGCCACCATTGGCTTACCGGTAATATACTTGTTAATGTATCTTTCAATATCTCCACGTGTTACCTTCTGCAAGTTTTTATCAGTGTCTGTGTAGTTATTTAATGATGTGCTGCACCAATCATAACTCGTCTGGTCGGGCAGGGTAGATGGCTTTTCTTTATTTCGGATACCGTTTCGCCATAAAACAGCTTTTGCATCTTTTAACTGCTCATCAGTAAAATAATCAGGCTTGGCAAACTGGCTTACCTGGTTCATCAATTCTGCATAGCATTCTTTCAGTTTATTGGGATTGGGTTGAAGGTAAATATCAATAGGCCCCACATATTTACAGGTAGTATAAATTAATTGAACAGATGATGCCAGGCCCTTATCTACCAATGCCTGCTGCAATTTAGATGAGTTTAACCCAACTATTGTCGAAAATACATCTGCAGCTATTGTCGAAGCTGAATCGGATAAAAATGACGGACCTTGCCATGAAAATTGCATATCAGGCGTTTGCGCCATAGAAGCTTCTTTTACAAAATATATATCCTTCTCCAACGGCTTAAATGCAGGTATCGGGTATTTTTCAGTCGGATCAAAGCCACTGCTTGCCCAGTCGCCAAAAATACTTTCGGCCAATGTAAAAGCATCTTCATGCTTTACATCACCGCAAATTGTAAGAAGGCTGTTGTTGGGGAAATAATATTTGTTTTTGATGACCATCATTTTTTCGGGTGTAGCCGTGTTGATCACCTCATGTATCCCTATAGGGTTTTTGCGCGTGATCAGATCGCCCCACAAATGTTTCTGAACCTCATACCAAAGCTGGAATGAGGGGTCGCTTTCATTACGCTGAAATTCGCCATCTACTACCGGTCTTTCTTTCGCCATGTCTTCTTCTTTATATATCGGAAAACGGATGGCCGCATTCATAAATTTCAAACCGGCATTAAGGCTATCCCTGCTAAAAGTAAAAAAGTAATTTACCCGCTCTACATTAGTTGAGCCATTCCATATGGCGGCTCCAAGTTCCTGGGTGCGTAGTAAAAATTTTTCCTGGCTGGGATAGTCCCTGTTCGATTTAAAAAACATGTGTTCAAACAAGTGTGATAAGCCACTAAACTCAGGCCCTTCGGTATATGCACCATTTTTTACCGCTATTTCTATAGTTGCCAAGGGGACTTTGCTGTTCTCAATTACCAGTACCTCAAGCCCATTGGGCAGCTTTTTCCAGAAATATCCTTGTGGAAGATGTGGTTGTGCCATGCACTGATATCCGGTAAACAGCGCGGCAATATTTAATATTAATAACTTAACACACTTTATAGTCATACAACCTTGCTCAAATAAACATGATAAATATATTGGTATA
>JAQBOK010000296.1 GCA_028288085.1 Mucilaginibacter sp. | reverse complement strand
AGCATTTACCCGATGAGGAAATTCGCTCAAAACTGACCGCGCTAAAAGGTATCGGCAACTGGACGGCAGATGTTTACCTGATGTTTGCCCTGCAACGTGCGGATATTTTCCCTATTGGCGATCTGGCTGCAGTAAATGCTTTGAAACGCGTAAAGCAACTACCGGCCCAAACCACACTCGAAGCAATGCTGGCGATTATAGCCCAATGGCAGCCTTATCGAACCATTGCGGCGATGCTGTTATGGCACTATTATTTAAGCGCACCTAAAGCGGCCCCACCCAAACCCTCCCCGGAAGGGAGGGCTTAATAATTTATGAGTTTTAAAGTTTACCCTACCGGGGGAGGTTTAGAGGGGGCGGAGGCCGCCGCTACACATTAAACAGCCCGTTCCGCTCTTGTTCCTGGTAATTTTGTACAGTTTCAATGGCATTATCTACCACATCGCTCAGTGCAGTAATAAAGGTACCGGGCTTTGCCATACTCATAGCATGTTTAATGGCATCTATCTCCTTTGGCACTATCTCAAACTCTTTATCCGGATTAACAGACTGAATACCCTGTATCAGCAGCGACAATATATTTTCCTCAGTTCTGCCGCGTAAATGTTTTTCCTGTCTCAGGATAATATAATCAAACATTTCTGCGGATATTTTCCCAAGCTCGCGAATATCCTCGTCGCGCCTGTCGCCTGTACCTGCTATAATGCCTATCTTGAGCGGAGAGTCCACATGTCTTAAAAATTCTTTTATTCCATTATAGCCATCCGGGTTATGCGCAAAGTCTATCATGAACCTGAAATCCTTAAAATCAAAAATGTTCATGCGGCCCGGTGTTTGTGCTGCCGATGGTATAAAGGTTTGTAGCGAGGTTTGAATGTCTTCGGTTTTAAAGCCCCAAAGGAAAGTTGCCAGGGTTGCTGCCATTACGTTTTCTATCATAAAGGGCACAGTACCACCAAAGGTCAGCGGGATCAGTATGGTTCTTTGTACCCGTATCTTCCAGTCGCCTTTTTGAATGGTGATAAAACCATTTTCGCAAACACAGGCAATGCCGCCCTTTTTGCAGTGTGCTTTAATAACCGGGTTTTCTTCATTCCGGCTAAAATAGGCCACATTACATTCTGCCTTTTTGCCTATGCGCACACAATATTCGTTATCGGCATTTAAAACCGCCCATCCATCCTTTTTTACTGAATTAATCACCACACTTTTTACCCTTGCAAGGTCCTCAAGCGTATGGATATCTGCCAGGCCCAAATGATCTTCCTGTATATTAGTGATCACGCCGATGTCACAATGGCTAAAGCCTAAGCCTGCCCGTAAAATACCACCGCGTGCAGTTTCTAATACGGCAAAATCAACGGTGGGGTCTTTCAAAATAAATTCCGAGCTCACCGGGCCGGTAGTATCACCCTTTAGCATCATGTTATTTTGTACATAAATACCGTCAGAAGTGGTAAATCCCACACGATGGCCGTTATTCTTTACAATATGTGCTATAAGGCGTGTTGTAGTTGTTTTTCCGTTGGTTCCGGTTATGGCGATGATGGGGATACGTGCCGATTTACCCGGGGGATACAGCATATCGATCACATGCCCTGCAACATTACGGGGCAACCCTTCGCTTGGCGCAATGTGCATCCTGAAACCTGGCGCCGCATTTACTTCCAGTACCACGCCACCGTTTTCTGTGAGTGGCTCAGTTAAATTCTGCGCCATAATGTCTATACCGCAAATATCCAGGCCAATAATTTTTGATATCCTCTCGCAAATAAATACATTTTGTGGATGTACATGGTCGGTAACATCTATGGATGTTCCGCCAGTGCTGAGATTGGCAGTCGATTTTACAAATATCTTTTCTCCCTTGGCTGGCACAGTTTCAAGGGTATAACCTTTCTTGTCAAGCAGATCGAGCGTATCGCGGTCTACTGCTATCAGGGTCAGCACATTCTCATGGCCGTATCCCCTGCGGGGATCAGTATTTTCCAGGTCGATCAATTCTTGTATGGTAGAATGCCCGTTACCCACAATATGGGCAGGGTCGCGCAATGCGGCTGCCACCATTTTATTATCTATAACCAGTACACGGAAATCATACCCGGTTATAAATTTTTCAACAATTACTTTGCGCGATATTTTTGCGGCGTGTTCATATGCTGCTATGGCTTCGTCTTTTGTTTTTATGTTGATAGAAATACCCCTGCCATGATTACCATCCAACGGTTTAAATACCAGCGGAAAGCCAACTTTACGGATGGCGTCATCCACCCCTTCCACAGATGAAATAGTAATGCCATTTGCCACTGGGATAGCCTGCTCTGTTAAAAGGCGTTTGGTTTCGTCCTTATTACTGGCTATGTCTACAGCGATACAACTGGTTTTTTCGGTCATGGTAGCGCGGAAACGTACCTGATTTTTGCCATATCCCAACTGCACCAGCGACTGATTGTTTAAACGTATCCAGGGGATATTGCGCGCGATGGCTTCTTCTACTATTGATCCTGTACTTGGCCCCAGGCGGGTGTTTTCGCGTATCTCACGCATCTGTTGTATATCATACTCCAGGTTATAGTCGTCGCCCTTTATCAATGCTTCGGCTATACGCACGGCGGCTTCGGCGGCGTAAATACCCACTTTTTCTTCCAGGTAGGTAAATACTACATTGTAAATACCAGCAGTTTTGGTTTCGCGCGTGCGGCCAAACCCTGTATCCATCCCTGCTAATGATTGTATCTCGAGTGCAATATGTTCAACTACGTGACCCATCCAGGTACCGGCTACTACCCGTTGAAAAAATCCCCCCGGAACACCCGGAGAGCAACGATGTGAATATAGGGTTGGCATTATTTTTTCGAGCCTTTCCAAAAAACCTTCAATTTTGTTTGTTGGCTTGTGCTCCATCTCTCCCAGGTTCAACCGCATCTGGATCAATTTCTTACGATTAACACTCCATATGTTCGGGCCTCGCAGTACTTGTATATTTTCTATTTTCATAAGTGTATCGTCTATATTACTTTATCGGGGCGCAAGGTAATTTATTTTTAAAGCTATGAAACTTCACAGCCTAATAAAACTTTTCAATAAAAAACGTAGAATATATTTATATAATAGACACCTTTGTGTATCCTTTTAATTTAATTTGTAGGTTAGCTTTGATGAATTTACTAATTGAATATCATCAGCCCTGTTCAACACAAAGAGTGATTAACTAAACTAAAAAAATATGATTGTTCCTAAAGGAAAACTGGTAATAATTGGCGGCGCTGTTGACATGGGAAGCAGCATCAGTTCACAGGAACGCGTTATGCAGCCTGATTACATTAAATTTTTTGACCGGGGCATATTGAAAAGAATAATCAATGAGTCGGCAAAGCGCGAGGGTTCACAAGTGGAAGTGATTACTACCGCGTCGCAGATACCTGAATTGGTTGGTAACGAATATATAAAAGCATTTAACCAACTGAACGTACCCAAGGTAAATACGCTGCATATTAAGACCAGGGAAGATACCGCTAATAAAAGCTACCTTGACCGCATTCGCAAAGCTGATGTAGTGATCTTCACCGGTGGAGACCAACTAAGGCTTAGCTCGATATTTGGCGGGACGGAGTTTTTGCAGATATTAAAAACCCGCTATCAGAAAGAGAGTTTTATTATTGCCGGAACTTCAGCCGGTGCAGCGGCAGCCTCGACCCATATGATTTACAAAGGGCAAAGTCATGAAGCACTTATAAAGGGTGAAGTACAGATAACCGCAGGACTTGGATTTATTGATTCAGTAATCATCGATACGCATTTTGTGCAGCGCGGGCGTATAGGGCGTTTATTATATGCAGTAGCCAGTAATCCTGGCATATTAGGTATTGGGTTGGGAGAAGATGCCGGCTTATTAATTACCGAAGGCAGTATGATGGAAGCCATAGGCTCGGGTTTAACCATTTTGGTAGATGGCAAGAATATGGTAGAAACCAATATTTACGATGTAGAGTTAGGATCGCCTGTATCCATTGAAAATATGCGGCTGCATGTAATGTCTATTTATGATAAATACGATCTGCAGCAACACCGCCTGTTGATAAAAAAAATTATTAAAGTTGAAGAAGGGGTTTTTATAAAAGGGCCCGATAATGAATTTATGCAATAAATGGCTTAATTATAAGTTAATAATCATTGATCGCAAGTCGTAAATAAATAATCGAAATTAAACTTTGACTCACGGCTCAATACTGTTGGCCTAAAACTGCGGGCCGCTGCCGTTCATATTAAATACTATCAGATGAAATTGATTATTCATGGGGGCTTTTTCAGCGAGTCGAAAACTAACCAGGAGGTTAAGCACGCCAAGCAAGAAGCATTAGGAGAGATTGTACAGCTGGGACATAAATATTTGGAAACTCACAACGCTATCGAAACGGTAATTTACACGGTTTGTCTGCTTGAAGATTGCGACCTTTTTAATGCCGGCACAGGTTCGCAAATACAAAGTGATGGTAAGATAAGAATGAGCGCTTCACTGATGAATGGTAAAACAATGCAATTTTCGGGTGTTATTAACATCGAAGGAGTAAAAAATCCCATCCGTGTAGCCGAAAAATTGTTGACAATGGAAGACAAAGTATTAAGTGGGAGATGCGCGCAGGACTTTGCACGATATAATGGTTTTGGATACTATAACCCTGAGATTCCTCAGCGCCGTCATGAGTATGAAAAGAAATTGAGTGATTCCATACGCTTGGGTACTGTAGGCTGTGTAGCATTAGATATTTATGGTGACCTGGCCGCTGCTACCTCAACCGGAGGGAAAGGTTTTGAAATGCCTGGCCGCGTGAGCGATTCGGCCACAGCCGCAGGTAATTATGTAAATAAATACGCAGGAATATCATGCACCGGCGTGGGCGAAGATATTGTAAGCGGTGCCGTTGCCCCTAAAATTGTTACCCGGGTAACTGATGGTATGAACTTGCAAATGGCTACAATTAAAACCTTAAATGAATTAAAATCGTTTAATGGTTTTGCAGGGGCAATTGGTATATCGGCAAATGGCGATATTTATTATGCCGACACCCATCCATATATGGTTTGGGCGCTGCATGATGGGCAGGTTGAAGTTTTTAATTAGACCCTGCAAAGAATTGCTGGTCAATTTAATATGAATATCTTTGTAAGAATTAATTTGTTATAATACCTGATAAAAATTTAATGAGGTTTAGTTTAATCATCTTCTTTTGTGCCATCAGCTTTTCGGCTTCAGCCCAATGGTGGCATATCAGTTTTAAAAAGCACGAGGTGCTTCCTTTCCTGAAACCGGTAAAAAATAACTCCATCAGCAGGATAAAAACGAATTTACAATTTAATGACTTTGCTGTAAAATCCCTTAATTTGGCTCAAAGCCAGTTCAGCGTGGAGGCAGCGTCTGTTTTGGTTATGAAAATGGCAAAGCATAATATGCGTTTCAGAATATATAATGAGGCCAGTTACAATTTTAGTGATCTTGCACAGTTATATATACAGTTGGACAGACTTTCTGAGGCAAAATGGTACATCTTACAGAGCATCAAGATATCTCGGGAAGAAAATGACGATAAGCATACAGTATCAAATTTAATTAACCTCGCCTCTGTCAAAGTTGATATAGGCGACCTGCAATCAGCCCGTAATGATCTGATTGAGGCACATGACATCGCATGCGCAAAAGGCATGCAGGCACAAGTGACAGAAATTGAGAAATCTATGCAGCTCTTAGCGCAAAACAAAACTGCTGCTGCAAAACCGGATGTGAAATACGCCGAGGCAGCTGATGCCGGAAAAAAAGCATGGCAATAGCACCCTTTATTAAACTATCAGCATTATAATTGATCCAACTAAAACATTATTTGTAATATTGTTATTTCTAAACAGGAGGCAGTATTTGTACTGTCTCTTTTTATTTACATTCGCAAAGCTATATTAGGCACGAGTATTGATGTTATACAGGAACCCCGATTTAAATTCAGTTAAAAACATGTTCAAGAAATTATATATTTTATTGATGCTGGGAGCCGCATTGGCTTGCAAAGCATCCCCAAAACACCCAACAAAAGTAACCGGATCAAATGACTTGCAGCCAGATGCACAGCAAAGTGTGGTATGCAGAACTGTTGCCACATTTATTACTGATTATAATTATAAAAAGGTAGCGCTAAACGATTCAATATCTGAGGTGGTTTACAACCGTTATATCAAATCGCTTGATGAGAACCATAACTACTTGCTGGCTTCTGATATTAAAGATTTTGCCAAGTTTAAAGACGTACTGGATGATGATCTTAAAGAAGGTGAATTGAATGATGTATACTACATTTTCAATGTATACCAAAAAAGATATAATGACCGTATTAAATATTCGATAGCGCAGCTGGATAAAAACTTTGATTTTACCACCAATGATACATTCACTTTTGATCGCGACAGCTTGCCGTATGAAGCTTCTGAGACAGAGATGAATGCCCTTTGGACACAACGTGTAAAGTATGATCTGCTTAACTTAAAATTGGCTAATGCAGATATGGCTAAAAATAAAGAGACATTGAAAAAGCGATATGAAAATTTATTGTCGCAGTCTAATAAACTTAACAACCAGGATGTATTCCAGATTTTTATGGATGCTTTCACTCTTGCAATTGATCCGCACACCAATTATTTTAATCCTTCAAATGCGGCCAATTTCAATATCGAAATGTCACGTTCGTTAGAAGGTATTGGCGCTACGCTCGGAACCCAAAATGATTATGTAACCATAACCACTATTGTACCCGGTGGCCCGGCCGATAAAAGTCATCAATTAGGCCCTGAAGACCGGATTGTTGGGGTGGCCCAGGGAACAGAGGGAGAGTTTCAGAATGTGGTAGGATGGCGCATTGAAAATGCCATCGCCCTCATCCGTGGAAAAAAAGGAACTACGGTGCGCTTACAGGTTATACCTAAAGGCGGTAACGTAAGCAGCAAACCAAAATTAGTTGAGCTGGTTCGCGAGAAGATCATATTGCAGGATCAATCGGCTAAGGAAGAGATCCGCACTTATAACACAAACGGTAAAACGGTAAAGATCGGCATCATTTCGGTTCCGGCATTTTATATTGATTATAACGATTACAAGGCGGGTAACCCTAATTACAAAAGTACCACCCGGGATGTAAAACTGATATTGGATACCCTGAAGCGTGCGAATGTAGATGGCGTGGTGATGGATTTGCGTGAAAATGGCGGTGGCTCCCTGATGGAAGCGATAGACCTTAGCGGCTTATTCATAAAAACTGGCCCTGTGGTGCAGGTGCGTGATGCACGTAACCAAACAGAGGTTGATAGTGATGATGATCCATCCATTTCATATGCTGGCCCTATGGCTGTTTTGGTTGACCGTTTCAGTGCTTCGGCATCAGAAATATTTGCAGGCGCCATGCAGGATTATGGTCGCGCATTAATACTCGGTACACAAACTTATGGTAAGGGTTCTGTACAAAACGCCATCGACCTGGATAAGGTGATCTCACCATCAGTGCGTGAGACGCTTTCAAAAGCTACTGCAGGTGCACAAACCTCTAGTGGTGGCAAGAAAGCGATCACTACAGGCAGTCAAAGCAAGTTTGGTCAGCTTAATCTTACTATTGCTAAATTTTACCGTATCAGCGGATACTCTACACAGCATAAAGGTGTAACGCCGGATATTAAATTCCCTTCTATAATACCTTTAAATAAATATGGCGAGGATACTGAACCATCAGCTATGCCTTTTGATATTATTGCTAAAAGTGATTATACCAGGGTGGGAGATTTCACTGCTGTAATACCACAGTTGAATAAACTTTATCAGCAGCGTGCAGCTACCAACCTCAACTTTAAATACCTGCAGGAAGATATCGACGATTTCACTAAGAAGGAAAACGAAAAAAGTATTACACTTAATGAAAAAGATCTGAAAGCCAAACGCGATGCTGATGAGAAAAGAAGTTTTGAGCGTGATAACCAACGCAGAGTAGCTTTGGGTTTAAGCCCATTGAAGAAAGGTGAAACCAAACCACGCAAGGAAGATCTTGACTTTTTAAAGTTCGAAGCAGGCCAGGTACTAACAGATTATATTAACCTGGGCAGTAAGTACACCAGCGTACCAACCAGTCAGGGGCAGTAAATTATTTTTGTTACATAAGAAAACATATATCCCGGCTCAGGCCGGGATTTTTTGTTTAAAACCATTTCGCCAGGTTATAGGTTAGTAAAAGATATGGCAAAGCAGCCTTTACTTGAATTTACTGATCGTGGGATTTATTGCAGTAAGGGTAAGTTTTATATTGACCCCTGGAAACCTGTTGATGATGCTGTAATAACCCATGCACATTCAGACCATGCCTATTGGGGCCACAATCGTTATTTGGCCCATCATTTATCAAAACAGGTTTTGCTTTATCGCTTGGGGGAGATTAATCTGCAAACCATTGAATATGGCGAACAAGTGATCAAAAATGGTGTGGAAATCTCCTTGTTTCCTGCCGGGCATGTAATTGGTTCGGCGCAGGTACGGGTGGAATACCAGGGAGAAGTGTGGGTAGTTTCCGGAGATTATAAGGTAGAAAATGATGGCATATCTACGCCATTCGAGCCCGTAAGATGCCATCACTTTATATCTGAGTGCACGTTTGGAATGCCGGTTTATCAGTGGAAACCACAACTAATGATATTTGATGAGATCAATAGTTGGTGGCGCACTAATCTTAATAATGATATTGCTACCGTATTGGTAGGCTACTCGTTAGGCAAGGCCCAGCGCATCCTGCAAAATCTCGACTTGTTTAATGGCAAAGTTTATACGCATGGCGTCATCGAAAACACAAACCAGGCACTAAGAAATAATGGTGTGCAATTAAATCCAACTGAACGGATAACGCCGGATACACCGAAGGATGAGATCAGGAAAGGAATCGTCTTAGCCCCTCCATCATCAGTCGGCACGCCCTGGATGCGAAAGTTTGGGTCATACAATTTTGGGTATTGCTCCGGGTGGATGGCTATCCGTGGTGCCAAGAGGCGCAGGGCCGCCGACCGGGGTTTTATTCTTTCGGATCATGCCGACTGGGACGGTCTTATCAGCGCCATTGACGCAACTGGTTGTGAAAAGGTTTATTTAACACATGGCTATACGGCAACATTCTCTAGGTATTTAACGGAAATAGGATTTGACGCCCACGAAGTACACACCCTTTATGGCAGCGAAGAAGAAGCGGAGGTTAAAGATGATACGCTGAATGAAGATAAAAATAATACCCATGCTGTTGGGGGGGATCTGGAGAGGGCGGATACACCATGAAGGCCTTTGCACAGTTGTTCCTCTCATTAGATGAGACCAATAAAACGAATGAAAAGGTTAGAATATTGAAGGATTATTTTATCAATGTACCAGATACAGATAAGATGCATATGCTTGCCTTGTTTACCGGGCGTAAACCAAAACGGCAAATAAATACCACTTTAATGCGTAACTGGGCTATCGAAGCATCTAATATCCCTGCATGGCTGTTTGAGGAGAGCTATCATGTAGTGGGCGATCTTGCTGAAACCATGTCATTGCTGATGCCGCAAAATACCATCAGCAGCAATAAAACGTTGACAGAATGGATAGCCGAGATCAATACTTTAGGCGATAAGAACGAGGAGGAACGGAAACTATGGCTAATGGATTCGTGGGCGATGCTCGATGGACAGGAGCGTTTCGTTTTCAATAAGATCCTGACGGGTAGCTTCCGTGTAGGCGTATCTCAAAGTCTGGTAATCAAAGCGCTGGCGGACGTAGCCGGTTTAGAGCCGGCCACATTAACACATCGTATTATGGGCAGCTGGATGCCCGAAACTTATCATTACAAGCAACTGGTAGAGGAACAGAGCGCGGGTGATAACATATCGCGCCCTTATCCGTTTTTCCTGGCCTATCCTATACAGGAAACTTCCGAAAAACAGCGCTCTGTTGAGGAATTGCAAAGCACCCTGGGTGATTCGTCGGATTGGCAGGCTGAGTGGAAGTGGGATGGTATCCGTTCGCAAATGATCAAGCGCGATGGTAAAATATTTATCTGGAGCCGCGGCGAGGACCTGGCAACCGAAAAATTTCCTGAATTACATCCTTTTTTGAATGCATTACCTGATGGTACAGTGTTAGATGGTGAGATCTTGAGTTTCCGGAATGGCTTACCATTGCCTTTTAATGTATTGCAGACCCGTATAGGCCGTAAAAACCTAAGCAAAAAAATACTGGAAGAGAGCCCCGTTGCGGTTATTGCCTATGATTGCCTGGAATATGCGGGCGAGGATATCCGTACTAAAACACAATCTGAACGAAGAGTGATTTTGGAAAGGCTTCATGCCGCTACGCCCTACCCCGAAGTGTTTAACATATCTGTGATGATTGATTTTAATACCTGGGCGGAACTTGCCGCAAAGCGCGAACAATCAAGGGCCATGATTGCGGAGGGAATAATGTTGAAACGCAAAAATGCGGCTTACCAGGTGGGCCGCCGCAGGGGCGACTGGTGGAAATGGAAAATAGACCCGCTATCGGTGGATGCTGTGATGATCTATGCGCAAAAAGGCCATGGCCGCCGTGCCGATCTGTATACCGATTATACCTTCGCGGTTTGGGACGGTGATAAGCTGGTGCCATTCGCCAAGGCATATTCAGGGCTCACTGATGTTGAAATAAACAAAGTAGATAACTTTATCAAGCGTAACACCATTGAAAAATTTGGTCCCGTTCGCACCGTAAAACCCGAGCTGGTATTCGAAATTGGCTTTGAAGGGATCAATCGTTCTACACGCCACAAATCAGGTGTAGCATTGCGTTTTCCCCGTATACTCCGCTGGCGGCATGACAAACCAAAAGAAGAGGCTGATACTTTAGATAGTTTGAAAGCGTTGTTGGGAGAATAGTTATTATTTTATTATAGCTAAATCGCTTCTTACACTTTTTGCGTTTTCAGTCAAATCCCTATCTTTAAAATTCCTTTAATCAATATTTACGATGAAGAAACTTACATTATTTATACTAACTGCTTTATTTAGCAGCTATACCTTTGCGCAACACATGAATATTAAAACGCTGCCTTACCCCAAAACCAAAAAGGTTGACACGGTAACTACTTACTTCGGTACTGTTGTACCTGACCCTTACCGTTGGCTGGAAAACGACCAGGCTGCTGATACCAAAGATTGGGTAAAAGAAGAAAACAAAGTTACACAAGATTATCTGGGCCAGGTGCCTTTCCGCGATGCCATACACAAACGATTAGAGGTATTATGGAACTACGAAAAATACAGTGCGCCTTTTAAGGAAGGCAAATACATCTATTTTTATAAGAACGATGGTTTGCAAAGTCAGGCGGTGCTATGGCGCCAGATGGGTGATAATGGCAAGCCTGAGATATTTCTGGATCCAAATACTTTCTCATCAGATGGTACAACCTCCATGCAGGGCATCGACTTTACCAAAGACGGCAGCATGGCAGCTTACCAGCTATCAGAAGGCGGTTCAGACTGGCGCAAAGTGATTGTGATAAAAACTGCGGACAAGTCGATGATCGGTGATACGTTGATTGACCTGAAATTCACTGGTATAGCCTGGAAAGGCAACGAGGGTTTTTATTATAGTACTTACGACAAACCAAAGGTAGGTAGCCAACTATCAGGAATGACACAATATCATAAATTGTATTATCACGTATTGGGCACAGCACAAAACCAGGATAAATTGATATTTGGTGGCGAGCAAACTCCGCGAAGATATATCGGTGCTTACTTAACCGAGGACGAACGTTTCCTGGTGATCACCGCAGCTACCAGCACCACCGGCAATGAACTGTATATTCAGGACCTGAGTAAACCCGGAAGCGAAATAGTAAACGTGGTAAACAATTTTGACAACCAGCACAACGTGATCGACAATGTTGGCAGCAAGCTGTATATTCTTACCAACCTGTATACACCCAATTTTAAAGTGGTAACAGTGGATGCTGCTAACCCAAAACCAACCAATTGGAAGGATTTGATATCTGCCACCAAAAACGTGCTGACGGTATCAACGGGAGGTGGAAAGATATTTGCTGAATACCTTAAAGATGCTACCTCATTTGTACAGCAATACGATATGGATGGTAAGCTGGAACGTAATATTGAATTACCCGGCCCGGGCACTGCCGATGGTTTTGGTACCAAGAAAGAAGAAAAGGAGACTTATTACACTTTTACCGATTACGTTTATCCTCCTACCATTTTTAAATATGATATTGCCAGTGGGCAATCAACCGTCTATAAAAAAGCTGGCGTACAGTTTGATCCAACGCAATTTGAATCTAAACAGGTATTCTATAAATCAAAGGACGGAACCAAAATACCAATGATCATCACCTATAAAAAGGGGACGGTAATGAATGGCAAAAACCCTTTATTGCTTTATGCTTATGGCGGTTTCGGCGTTAACTTAACACCAGCCTTCAGTACATCTAATATTGTCTTGCTTGAGCATGGTGGTATTTATGCAGTGCCCAACCTGCGTGGTGGTGGCGAGTATGGCGAAAACTGGCATAAGGCTGGCATTAAAATGAAAAAACAGAATGTATTTGACGATTTTATCGCAGCTGCCGAATACCTCATCAAGAATAAATATACTTCAAAAGATTACCTGGCCATATCCGGAGGTTCAAATGGTGGGCTGCTTATAGGAGCGGTAATAACTCAGCGGCCTGACCTGTGCAAGGTGGCCTTCCCGGCAGTTGGAGTGATGGATATGTTACGCTATAATAAATTCACCGCCGGAGCTGGGTGGAGCTATGATTATGGTACTGCCGAGGATAGCAAAGAGATGTTTGATTACTTATATAAATATTCGCCTTACCATGCGCTTAAACCGGCAAATTATCCTGCTACAATGGTTACCACTGCCGATCACGATGACCGCGTAGTGCCTGCGCATTCCTTTAAGTTTGGTTCCCGTTTGCAGGAGTACCAACAAGGAACGGCCCCGATATTGATTCGTATTGAAACAAAGGCCGGGCATGGTGCAGGCCAGTCAACTGCCCAGGTCATCAGCGGGCAAGCTGATAAATGGGCGTTCATGTTCCAAAATATGGGGTTGGATTGGAAGTAACTGTTTAGAAGCGGGAAAAATAGATGTCAGAAATTGTAATAAAACGATGTTTACTTGTTATGCTGCTTTCAATAGGGAGCTTATCTCTTTTTGCCCAAAAGCAAAACCTTTATATTATTTATATAGGCGATAGCATTACGGCCGGGGCGGGTTTAAGTGATCCAGATACGCAAGCGCCTCCGGTAATTGCCAGCGCTTACTTGCAAAAACAAGATAGTGTTGGTGCAGTTGAGTTTTCTAACCAGGGCCATAGCGGGTTTACTACGGTTGACTTTTTGCCATCGGGTATCCCATTTAGTAAAGTTGAAGACGCAGCAAATACCTTTAAGGATAAGCCAGGTTTACTTATTTTTTCGATCATGCTGGGTACTAATGATAGTGCTATAAAGGGCCCCAATGGAGCGCCCGTAGCGCCTGGTACTTATTCAAACAATTTTAAAGCTATAATAGACAGGCTTGTAACAGATTACCCCAAGTGTAAAGTCATTATTCACCGCCCAATATGGTACAGCCCTAACACTTATAACGGGGCAAAATATTTGCTAGAAGGGCTGAACAGGCTGCAAAGTTATTTCCCGGCAACAGGAAAGTTGGTTAAAGATTATGCCGGCACTAATAAGGGACAAGTGTTTATTGGTGATACACAGGCCTTTCTAATTCTTAAAGAAAATTCACCATCTGTTTATCAAGCCGAAAACGGGCACCAGGGAATATTTTATCTTCACCCGAATGAAACAGGTGCTGCAGCGCTTGGCACTTATTGGGCGAAGGCTATCTATAAAATAATAAGCTCCAATTAAACAAAACAGGCCTCTCTTTTGGAGAAGCCCGTTCTTGCGTTATGATATAATAATTAATTATCCCCTGTCATGTCCATGGTCATGATCATGTCCGCCACGATCGTGTCCATCTCCATGTCCACGGCCATGCCCCTGATCGCCATGCCAGTGATTACGATATTTTTCATCATGCGAATCGCGTATGATCTGCTGATCCCTGCGGCCCTTAAAATTCGCATATCTGGACCTTATATCTGCGTGGTGCATCCACGGATTGGGCTGATTTACTACTACCTTATATCCATGGTACATATCATAATTACGATATGGGCCAGGTAAATAACCTGCATGTATCCAGGCATGGTTCCGATAGTAAACATATTGATGAGCCGGAACATCATAATAAGCATCCACATCAGGGATGTAATAATAATCAACATGGTCATAGCCTACCGGGCCCCATTCAGGCTGAACGCCTAAGTTTACACCTAAACTGACATGTATTTGAGCATCGGCTAATTTAAATGATAAGCAGCTTATTAATATCACTGCTGTGAAAACGATCTTTTTCATTTTGTATTTTGTTAGTTCGGAAGTATGACAATTAAAAACGAATAAAGTTTAGTCAGGGTGGCGATGAAAAAGTGGTAACCAGTTATATTTCCACGGTATTTACTAATAAATAATTGATAAATTGGCAGGTAAGCAGCTGATTTCCAATGCGGTTTTTCATCGCCGTTACTTTATCCAAAGCCGTATTATTATTTTCAAAAAAATCAAAGAAGGGGACGGTAAAAAGCAGGATTGATGAGTATTCGCTATTATTTTTGATGATAGGGATCGTTGTTATCGTCGGAACTGTTAAATTAAATAGAAAGGATTACGATGTTTTTAAACTTCGTAATCCTTAAAAACCTCGTAACGCTTAAATGAATTATTGTTCTTCGCTGTTTTCTTTTTCTTCAACTTTTTTAGAGATCATAGCCAGTTGAGGCTTGCCTATTACCTTATAGTTGCCATCGCCTTTTAGTACAGCAGCAACCTGGCTTTTATCCTGCATTATTTTAACAGATTGGGCCAACTCCTTGTCATACTTGAAATTGGTTTCATAGCGGCCTTTTTCATAATAATACCTCGAGGCTATTTCGTTTTCAAGCACCTGTTTTATCTCGTCCCTGTTCTGCTGCAAATCATTCTTTTTACTGGTGATCATTTTAGCTTTTAGGGCATCGTATTCAGCCTGTATGTTAACAAATTGTTTTTCCTTAGTAGCCTCGGTTTTTAAATTATTTACCAACTTTTCAGTTGCTGTAGTATAGGTGTAATTTTTATCGCCAAGGTATTTTACAAAGGTGTCGTAATCAGCATCAGTTAAATGGAACGTGTGCGAATCACCTATCTTATCGTGTGTGTTACGGTAAAGCGTGGCATAATCAAATATCAGCAACTTTGAAACAAGTGCCTGGGTAACATTGGCAAAACGGTCCTGCTTTACAAAAATGTCAGGATATACCCCGCCACCATCATAAACCGAGCGTCCGTCCTTTGTTTTAAACTCATGCATCAGCGAATCGGCAACTTTCACTACACTGCCATCATCCTTGCGATGAGTGTAATCAAGCGCCTGTACACAACGGCCTGATGGTATATAATATTTGGCGATGGTGATTTTTACCAAACTGTTGTAGGGTAAATTAAATGTTTGCTGCACCAGGCCCTTACCATAGCTGCGCTGACCTATAATTATGGCGCGATCAAGGTCCTGCAATGAGCCTGCTACAATTTCAGATGCCGAAGCCGAGCGGCCATTTACCAGTACTACCAATGGCAGGTTTGGTTCAGCCGGTATATTTTGGGTAAAATAGGTAGAGTTTCGTTCCCTTATTTTTCCTTTTTGTGACACGATCTCTACATTTTTCGGCACAAACAGGTTCACTATTTTTACAGCTTCCTGCAATATGCCGCCGCCATTTGAGCGCAGGTCAAGAATAATACCATTGGGATTATTCTTTTTTATATTATTGAGAGCGGTGGTCACTTCATCAGCCGAATTTTCTAAAAACTTATCCAGCTTAATGTAGCCCATATTGCCATCAACCATACCAGAATAGGTAACATTGGGTTGTTTTATTTCATCTCGGATCAAGTTTTTTTCTACAGGTTCTGCTGCATCGCGCTTGATCAATAACTTGATAGATGCACCTTTTGAGCCTTTTAAAAGCAGGCTTACCTGGTCGTTGTTTTTACCGTTCAGATCAACGTTGTTTATTTTTAGTAACTGATCACCAGGTCTGATATCGGCTTTTTGGGCCGGGAAGCCTTCAAATACATCAGAAATAAATACCTTGTTATTCCGGGCAAAAATACCTGCACCAATGCCGCCATATTGCGTACTAACATAATGCAGCCTATAATCCTCAATTTCCGATTCGGGAACAAACTCTGTGTATGGATCTAACCCCTCCAGCATGGCATCGACACCCGTTTTTAGCATTTTTGACGAGTTAATATCATCCACATAATTAATATTAACCTCTTTGTAAACCGACGCAAAAACATCCAGGTTTTTTGCTATCTGAAACAAGTCGTCATCAAAACTCCATATACCTATTGCCAGCACTATCAGGCCGGTTATAAAGCCCCATTTTTTGTAATTTCTTTTCATCACTATCAATAGATATTATATTTGAGATATGAGAAAAGGCAAAGTTCCTTTTAAGCAATGCCCCAACATTTAACCGAATAATGTATTAACGATTAAAGTATAAAATTAGTTATAAGGTTTGAGATATAAGATGTTAGAAATTTAATCTTACTTAAAAATTATATTCATTAAATCAGATTTGGGAGGAAAAAGGTTTAAAATAGTGAATCTCTATTTTAGTGCCTCACGTCTCCTATCTAAATTAAAGCCGGTTGTTATCAATATTCACCAGCGCTTTTTTTAGGGTGAACACTACATATTTACGGTCGCGATTCACCAGCTCCATTACCTTGCTGATCAGGCTGTCTTCCTGGCCTTCATTATACTGTAATTGTTCATCGGTAAGATGATTATATTTTCGTTGTAATTTGATCTTTACACGTTCCCAGTCTTTTTTACTGATACTGATCTCTGCCATTGTTAAATATGTTTTAGCAAAAATATAAAAAATCCGTTGTTGCCGCCTGCAATAATTTTGGCTCAAGAATTGTTTAACCCCATGTTAACGGTTAACATCTAACCTATTTATAAACTAACTTAAAATTAAATGAAAAAGTATCTATTGAGTGTCGCATTACTGATAGCGGTATGCATCAGTGCAAAAGCACAATTTACCCTCGGAGTAAAAGGCGGAGTTAATTTTTCGCAAATTAATACCGATAACCTTAAGGAATCAAGTAAAACAGGTTACCAGGCAGGCGTATTTGCACGCTTTGGTAGTGCATTTTATGTACAACCTGAGGTTTATTTGAGTAGTACAGGCGGAAAGTTTACTACAAATGATGGAAACTTTAATGCTAAAGTAGATTTTACTAATTTGAGCGTACCTTTATTGTTAGGTCATTCATTTGGTTCAAAAGATCTGAATTTCAGGCTAATGGTAGGTCCGGTATACACTTACGCACTTAGTAAAAACGAAAGCTTTTCGGATAACACCAATGCTGCTATCGCAGATTTTGGCCATTACAAAAACAGTACTATTGGTTTCCAGGCAGGCGGAGGGGTTGATATCGGCCCTATTACTGCGGATTTGCGATATGAAGGAGGGCTTACCAAGGTTAGCGATGACTTTGGTCAGCGCCAAAACCTGTGGGCATTGAGCGTGGGTTTTAAATTCTTCTAAATACCGAAGAAGATAAAATGTAATAGGTCCCGGTAGCAACACCGGGACCTATTTTGTATAGTTAAATGGACAATATCCCTTAAATAAATCCTAAGCCGCTAAAATTCTTATTTAAGATCTGGCTATTATTTACATCAAGCCATTTATCCATCAGGGTAGCATAAACATCCCTAAAATCAACCTTGTATTTCAAGTCACCATTATCAAGTTGGGTCAAATCAGGTGCATCATTAAATATGCCTGCTTTTTTAAGTTTGCCGCCAAATATCAGTACGTTATTTGCTGTTCCGTGATCGGTACCATTACTGGCGTTTTGCTCAACTCTGCGGCCAAATTCCGAGAAGGTCATAACCAGCGTATCATCCAGTTTTTCGGTTTGTTTCAGGTCTTTAATAAAGGCAGCCACTGCATCGCCGTATATTTTTAATTGCCGGCCCTGTTGGTTTTGTTGCCCCACGTGCGTATCAAAACCACTTAATGATACATAATATACACGGGTTTGCAGCCCTGAATTGATGAATTTTGAAACTGTTTTTAGCTGATTTCCCAGAGCCGTTGCAGGATAATCTGCACTTACATTATAAGTTTTGGAGGTTTTTTGAATATAATCTGCCGATGAATAGGTTTCAATCATCGTTTTGTAGAGGTAGCCCAAATTATCTTCATTTAAATGATCGTCGATATGGTCATGCACAAGGTCTTTAAAAAATGGCTCACGTGTAGCCTGGTATAATTTATTGGGGTCTTGTACAGCTATACCCTTCATGTTTGCACCTTTCATAGCCAATGAGAGTGTATCATCCACCTCAATGGCGGTGTAAGGATTTTTGCAGGTCTGGCAATTAGAATCCAGGTAACGACCTATCCAGCCTGTTGTTAAAAACTGGTTGGAGTCGCTTGCTGTTTGCCAGATATCCATCGATCGGAAATGCGAGCGATCAGGATTGGGATAGCCAACCGAATTGATAATGCCCATCCAGCCCTGGTCAAAAATATCCTTTAAGGCAGATAGGTTGGGGTTTAGGCCCTGTATATCATCCAGTTTTATTACATCCGCTTTATTAATAGCTATGGTGCTGCGTTTTTGATAATAAATATCATTGCCATAAGGGATAATGGTGTTCAATCCATCATTACCGCCCGAAAGCTGTATGATCACCAGGTTTTTGTAAGCGGTAAGGTCGCCATTAGCCAGTGACTCGAGAGGTTTCAGGAATGCAGGAATCAAAAACGCTCCCGAAGCAAGCGCTGTGTTCTTTAAGAAATCCCTCCTTTTCATAATTGATTGTGGTTTTTCATTACCGTGTTCTTTTATGCTTATTCAATAATTCTATCCTTCAATAATTCAATTCAGCAAAGCTGATACTCCGGTGTTGATACCAATTCAATAGCCAATGCCTTAACATCGGTTGCTTGTTCTGCCGTATTTTGAATAGTTTGCCCCACCTTGGGCTCCAGCATAAATTGCGCTATAGCCATGTTTGATAATTTTTGGGGGATATTCTGCAAAAATTGAGTCCAATCGGGCTGTGCCTGTACCCTGGTGTTCACCAAGGTTTGCCGGGTACGCACGGTGGCTAAATAAGCCTCATCTTCTGGGTCGGCCTTTCCGGCAAAATCAATTAAGCCCCCGTTTAAAACCATTGATGGTATTTTAAGTCGGTACATGAGTGATGAGCTATCTACCCAGTTTCTGCCACCCGGCCACCCGGCTACATTAGGCGGATAAAACAATATCTGACCCAATGCCCGTTGAAATTCCAGTAATACTTCGGGCCGCTGATAGGTAATGTAAAATTGCCTGTTGAGCCCAACAATAAATTCAACAGGAGACTTCACTATGTTGCCAGTATTTTGATCGCTATAAAACCAATCGGAAGTAAAAACATATTCAAGCAGCGGTTTTATTTCATAATTGGCCTGGTAAAATACGTCCGCCATAGCATTTACGTGCAATAAATCTGGGATTTCATTCACCAGGTATTTATATAGTTTATTGCTTATAAACCAGGCTGCTTTCCTTTGCGCTAACAACTGGCTAATGATGTCTTCGCCGGCAAGATCTCCTGTTTTACCAAGAAAAGTTTTTTGACCGTCATCATGCAAAAAGGGGCGCATCACAAATTCGCCATCCTTATTAAATCCCCATCCGGTAAAAGCCCGTGCAGATTCTTTTATGTCCTGTTCAGTATAATTACCGCGACCTATGGTGAAAAGTTCCATCAGTTCGCGGGCGAAGTTTTCATTAGGGTGGCCTTTGTGGTTTTGCTGATTGTTTAAAAACTGCAGCATAGCGGGCGATTTGGATACCTCAAGTATCAAATCACGAAAATTACCGAGCGCATGTGTCCGATGAATATTATTTAATTGCTGTGCAAACAGGGCATTATTACTGCGGCAGGCAAAGTGATTGTGCCAAAATAAGGTCATCTTTTCCCTGAGTTGAGCATCAGTAGTGCTCATCTTATTGACCCAGGCCAGGTTCAGGTCTTTCTCCTGTTGCCTTTGCTGCTGCAAAAATTGCTTTTTCGCCAGTATATCGCCCTTCATCAAGGTACTGTAATCAATATTGCCTTGTATGGTATTAATAGCCTCATTGCCTTCAGAAGCCTTAAACAGATTTTTTACAGCTCTTTTTACCGGGGTATGTTCAGCGGTTTTCCAATCTTCAAAACGCAGTCCGAACCCAGCCCTTGCATATAGATGTTTTACCTGCTTTAAATTATTCATGGTGATTGTTATGACTGAAATATAGGGCGTTGGTTTAAACGATATGATGCTATAGCCTCAATTAATATTAAATCGGGGCATTTAATTGTTATATTAGGCTACCAAACCCTTACAATTGAAAAGCTTTTTAACCCTGATAGTATTTACAATTCTCACATTTTGTGCGAAAGCGCAAACTCAGCCTTTTGGCAAGATAGATACTTCCGATCTGAAAATGACTAAATGCGATTTTGAAAAGGATGCCAATGCTATGGTGCTTTTTGATAAGGCAGATGTATCTTATAAATTTTCAACTATTATAATGCTTCGTCATAAAAGGATAAAAATTTTTAATGACAAGGGGAACAATGAAGCCAGTATACGCATTGAGTTTTTTGGGGCACACCGTGATGAAGAAGTATCCGAAATAGAAGCCCAGACAATTAATATGACAAATAATGTTATTGAATATACAGCAGTTGATAAAAAACTTATTTATACAGAAGTAGTTGACAATAACAAAAGAGCTATAGTTTTCACTTTCCCCAATATAAAGCCGGGCTCAGTAATTGAATTTAAATATAAATGGCACACCCCTTATGCGGGGAATTTCCCTGACTGGTATTTTCAAGAACTTATTCCAACGCGTTACAGTGAATTGCAAGCTAGTTTTAGCAATGATTTTACTTGTAAGATTATTAGGAAGGTAAGTCAGAAATTCGCAAAAGATACATCGGTCTTTTTAAATGGACGAAATCATAATCAAGGCGATAAATTTATTTGGGCACTGAGTAATGTACATTCCTTAAAAGAGGAACCATATATGACTTCAATGAAAGATAACATAGAACGTATGCTATTTCAGATATCATTAAGAGAAAGAACATGGTTACAAATAGCTAATAATTTAATTGCGGATAATGATTTTGGTAAGCAATTGAATATAAAATTAAATAATGAGGAAGAAATACTTGCAAAGGCAAATGCTTTGCAAACTACAGATCAAAAGATTGCCTTTATTTTTAACCAGGTGAAGGACAAGGTAGTTTGGAATAAGCTAAATAATTCTTATACAGACCAGGGAATTGAAAAAACATGGAATAAAAAGCTCGGAAATTCAACCGAAATTAATTTAATCCTTTATCATTTGTTAAAACAGGCGGGAATAAATGTTTACCCTGTAGTAATTAACACCAATGGGAAAATTGACCCAAGTTACGCTTCCACATATCAGCTTGATAAAACGATAGATTACATCAAGATAGATAGTACAAAGCAATATGTTTTGGACGCCACCGACAAATACAATATTTATAATGAAGTTCCTTTTGACCTGTTAAATTCAAATGGGTTATACTTAGATGCTGAAAAAAAGTTTTTCCGCATTATACAATTGCAAAGCGATTTGCCTTCAAGGAAGTTGATTTTCGTAAATGCCGAAATTAAGCCGGATGGGAAAATAAGCGGAACATCTCAAATTAATAGTTTTAGTTACAACAGGATAAGTGACATAAAACGGTATAAAAAGGATGGTGAAAAGAAATATCTTGATTATTTGAGGGATAACGATAACAACTTAAAAATATCATCCCTGAAATTAGAAAACATGGAGGTTGACTCTCTTCCATTAGAACAGTATGTTGATTTTAACCTGGAGTTGCCAAATACTGATGAGAATTACATTTATTTTAATCCAAATCTATTCACTGGTCTTTACACTAATCCATTTTTGAGCGAAGATCGTTTCTCAGACATTGACTTTGGATGCCTTAAAAACTACAATATCAATGGTCGATATAAAATACCATCTGGCTATAAAATTAACGCATTGCCTAAAAGCATGAATATGTTGATACCTGATAAAAGTATCAGCTTTAAACGAATTGTTGCAGAACAGGAGGGTTATATCATAGTGCATTATGTGATTGATTTTAAAAAATCATTTTATGCCAAAGATGATTATCCCGATGTTCGCGCTTTTTATAAGAAAATGCAAGAAATGTTGAACGAGCAAATTGTACTAAAAAAATCATAGAATTTCAAACAGCAATACCAGCATGAAAATAGTTTAATTAATATATACATTATAAAATATGATTAGTTAGTGGGCTTATCATTATCTTAGACCTATCAAACCTTAACACATGAATAAAATTTTTACCCTCATACTGTTTTGCGCAATTATATTTAACGTACATGCGCAAACAGTTCCCCCAACACAGTCTTACGGAAAAATAGATATGGCTGATCTTGAACTGAAAGCCTGCGATTTTGAAAAAGATGCCAATGCCGAAGTGTTGTTTAAAACGGGTGTCGTTTATTTTGGACCTGATCTGTTTTCCATTACTGAAGAAATTCATAAACGTGTTAAAATTTTTAATGACAACGGGAAAAAAGAAGCGGATGTGCATATACAATTTTATTCTGGAGATCATTTGGAATATATTACCGGTATACAAGCCGAAACGATCAATTTAGTTGATGGCAAAACAGAGATCATTAAGCTTGACAAGAAGCTGATCTACACAAAATCTATTGATAAGGAATGGAGCGAAATAACTTTCACTTTGCCGAATGTAAAACCGGGGTGCGTTATAGAATATAAATACAATTGGAATACCAATCACTATTCTGATTTTCCGGATTGGGATTTTCAGGAAAATATACCTGTGCGATATAGTGAATTCAGCACCTCGACTCCTGATGTTTTTTATTACAGGGCACAGTCGCGCTTATATCAGCCATTAATAAAATATACCAGGAACGAGGAAGGAAGAAGCTTATCAGACGGACAAGACTCATATCCTTATAACCTTATAATTGAAACAAGGGCAATGGCCAATGTCGTTTCTCTGCCCGATGAGCCTTTTATGTCGTCACCCCTGGATAATGTACAGTCTCTGCGTTTTCAATTAGTTACCATTAGGCCGATAGGTGGATTTGCAAAGTCATTTTCAGATACCTGGGCCAAGGTTGGCGGAAGACTTATTGATGATGAGGATTTCGGCGGCCAGCTTAAAAGAAAGTTAAACAATGAAGAAATTATTATAAAGAAGGCTAAATTGCTAAGTCTGGATAATAAAATAGCCTATATTTTTAACGAAGTAAGGAATACTATGAAGTGGAATGGCGTAGATCGCTGGAAAACAAATGACGGAACCTACCGTGCATGGGAAAACAAAACTGGCAATTCGGCCGAAATAAACCTGATACTTTATCATTTACTTAAACAATCTGGCGTCGATGCGTATCCCATGATCGTAAGTACCCGTAGTCATGGTAAAGTAGTTCCTTACTATACATCAACAGCTCAGTTTAACAGGGCAGTAGTTTATGTGCCGGTTGACAGTACTAAACATTATGTACTTGACGCCACTGGTAAGTACAATTTATATAATGAGACTCCGTCCGAATTGCTTAATTCATCAGGCCTTTATATTGATAGGCCGAAAAATCTTTATGACATGCTTTTTCTGAAAAGAGATTTACCGGTAAGGCAGGTGGTATTAATAAATGCCGAAATAAAATCTGGCGGTAAATTAGAAGGCACAACACAGATACTTAGTACCAGTTATAACAGGATAGATGCAATAAAACGATATAAAACCGATGGGGAGAAGAAGTACATAGACTATTTGCGCGGCGATGATAATAACTTGAAAATATCTTCACTTAAGTTTGAGAACATGGATGTTGATACTTTGCCCTTAACACAAAAGATAGATTTTAATCTTGAACTTGCCGGCTCTGACGAAAATTATATTTATCTGAATCCAAACATTTTCACGTCTCTTAAAACAAATCCATTTTTGAGCGAAAGCCGTATGACAGACATTGATTTTGAATATCTTAGGAGCTATTCAATAAACGGTGTGTATAAAATGCCGGCAGGTTATAAAACGGATGCCCTGCCAAAAAATGGTACGATAGTGATGCCAGATAAAAGTGTAAGTTTCAAGCGGATTGTTGGAGAGCAGGATGGCTCCATAATAGTACATTATGTAATAAGCTATAATAAGGCAGAATACCTGAAAGCCGATTACCCCGATTTTCATGAATTTTTTAAAAAAATGAACGAAATGCTAAATGAACAAATTATATTAAAGAAATCCTGATAAGATGTTATTTCACAAATATCTAAAGTGCCTGTTTTGTATTGCCGTTATCAGTTTCTTTGTTATCGCAAAGGCTCGCAGTCAGGATATCCCAAAAGAGTTTTATTCCGCATCGGGCATTCCGGATTCGCTTAAAGAGGAAGCCAATTCAATAGTTCGGTATTCACTGGATGAGGTGAAAATAAAGGGACCGGGTAAAGCTGTGATCAAACATCATACGCTGGTAACTATCCTTAACGAAAAGGGTGATAGGGAAGCTATTGTTCAGCTTTTTTACAATCGAAAATATGATACGTATAGTTTTGTAGACGTCCATGTTTATGATGGTGCTGGCAAAATGATAAAAAAATATCATAAAAGCGATATGTATGATGGGCTGGCATCAGATGACGAAACACTGGTAAGTGATGATCGTTTTCTGGTCTTAAAACATACAGTAGCCAGTTACCCCGAAACTATAGAAGTTAATTACGAAGAGGACCTCAATAGTTTTATTAGCTTACCCAGCTGGCATATACAGGATAATTTAGAGCAGTCGGTTCAAAATGCACAATACAAGGTTTTTGCCGACCCTGCGGTTGGTTTCAGGTACAAGAGCAAAAATATATCCGTTGCCCCTGAAAAAGCAGCGGAGGCTGGATCTGACACCTATAAATGGACAGTTAGCAACCTCAAAGCGATAAAAAAAGAAGACAATGTGCTTTCGTGGACAGTATTGCCAAGTGTTTTGTTCGGCACCAACGCATTTGATTGTTATGGATATCCCGGTAATATTAAATCGTGGCAGGATTTTGGTAAATGGATACAAGGGCTTAATAATGATATGTGTACCTTAAGTGCTGTCCGTATACAAGAGGTGAGAAAAATGACTGATACCATTAAAACGGATAAGGAAAAGGTTAAATTCTTGTATAAGTATATGCAGCAAAGTATGCGTTATGTAAGTATTCAATTAGGTATAGGTGGCTTTAAACCCTTTCCAGCAACTTTTGTCGATGAAAAAAAATACGGTGATTGTAAGGCGCTTTCAAATTATATGCGGGCTTTGCTGAAAGCGGTGGATATTCCATCGTACTATGCCTTGGTAAAAGCCGGTACTAACGAAGAGCCTGCGGATTACTCATTTCCTCATAATTCTTTTAATCATGCCATTTTATGTGTTCCGTTTAAAAATGATACTACCTGGCTCGAATGTACAAGCAGCACGCAGCCTTTTGGTAAATTAGGATCATTTACAGAAAACAGGAATGCTTTGATCATCACCGAAGATGGAGGTAAATTGGTAAACACGCCTAAAAGCACCGTGCAGGACAACCAGTTTAATAGTGAAGTGCATTTAATATTAGATGTGGATGGAAGTGCAAAGGTGCAAATGAAAATTTCGAGCACCGGGGGATACCGGGAAATGTATGTGGGGATATCGGCTGGAAAAGTGGATGAACAAAAGGAATTTTTAATGCGATACCTTAATATTAAGCAACCTTCGCTATTTGATTTTAAAGATGCCCCGGATAAGGATGGTATTAAAGAATTAAATATCAACTTAGAATATGATAAGTTTTGTGACGTAATAGCGGGCGATAAACAGTTTTACCGTCCGCGGGTGTTTGATCTATGGGGTCTTACGGTTCCAATTACAGAAAAACGAAAAACGGATTATTATTTTGACCATCCCTTGCAAAAATCCTGTGTTACTACCATTGATCTGCCTGCGGGTTTTGAGGTAGAAACTATGCCTGCGAATGTCAGCCTTAAATTTAGCTATGGTAATTGCAATATGAATTACAGTTACAACTCTGCAAAAAACCAGGTAATTGCTATTGCAAAATTTATCATGACCAGCCAGGTAATACCCGCTGCCAAATACACCGAAATGCAGCAGTACATGGATGGTGTTGCAAAAGCGCAAAATAAGAAACTGGTAATTCGCCGCAAAGCTTAAATTTGCCCTGATGATATTCAGGCTAGACAAACGTTTAATATTTCCAGACCCGTTAAGGGCCGAAGCCGATGGGCTTTTGGCCATTGGTGGCGATCTGTCTGAAGATCGTTTGATGCTGGCTTATCAAAACGGCATATTCCCCTGGTACAATGAAGATACCCCCATATTGTGGTATTCTCCGCATGAAAGGTTCGTTTTATTCCCCGGCGAGCTTAAGATATCAAAAAGTATGCAACAGGTTTTGCGGTCGGGCAGGTTCACGGTTACTATGGATCAATGTTTTGAAAAGGTGGTCGAAGCCTGTTCAGCAGTTGAGCGCAAAGGGCAGGACGGTACCTGGATAACCAATGAAATGAAGCACGCTTACCGCCGGATATATACCAAAGGGCATGCCCACTCAATAGAGGTTTGGGTGCAGGATAAGTTAGTTGGTGGTTTGTATGGCGTTCAAATTGGCTCAGTTTTTTGTGGTGAGAGTATGTTTAGCCTGGTGAGTAATGCCTCAAAAGCTGCCTTAATAACTTTATGTCAAAGCGGCGCATATAAACTGATTGATTGCCAGGTATATACTGAGCACCTGGAATCAATGGGTGCCCGGATGGTTTTCAGAAAAGAATATATGGCTATCCTGCAAAATAAAAAGGTTTAAAGGTTAATTTTGCCGGATATATGGAGCAGCTCAATGTAAAAGAGAGGATTATATTAGGCATAGACCCCGGCACCGCAGTAATGGGTTATGGCTTGATAAAGGAGATGGGTTCCAAAATTGAACTGATAAGCCTGGGTGTGATAAAAATGGAAAAAATAGACGATCACATGCTTAAACTGCAGCGTATTTTTGAAAAAACAGTTCATCTGATAGATAATTACCACCCCGATTGCCTGGCTATTGAGGCCCCGTTTTATGGCAAAAACATACAGGTAATGTTAAAGCTTGGCCGGGCGCAGGGCGTAGCTATGGCAGCAGCACTTTCGCGCAATGTCACCATTACAGAATATGCACCCCGCAAAATAAAACAGGCCATTACAGGTAATGGAAATGCTACTAAAGAACAAGTGGCGGCAATGCTTCAAAACCTGTTGAAATTTAATGAAACCCCCGAGTTTTTAGACGCTACGGACGGGCTTGCCGTGGCCGTTTGCCACTCTTTTCAAAAGATAAGTACGGGGAAAAGTGGAAGTAAAAAGTCTTATTCCGGCTGGGAAACTTTTGTTAAAGATAATCCCAAAAAGATTGTTTGATGCGTGGATATGGAAATACGCATATCTGCTAATTATCCCTTAACGCTTCTTTTATTTTTTCTAAGGTAGCTTCCAATTGCTCCGGTGTGAAACTAAGCTTTGGCCGGGAGAAATTAAGATCACTTACACTATTCATCGGGATCAAATGAATATGCGCATGTGGGACTTCCAGGCCGATGACAGCTATCCCTATCCTTTTACAAGATATTGCTTTCTTTAAGCCGGTTGCCACTATTTTCGCAAATATTTGCAGGCCGGTATAGGTCGTATCATCCAGATCAAAAATATAATCCACTTCTTTTTTAGGGATCACGAGCACATGGCCTTCGGCAAGCGGACTAATGTCCAAAAATGCTAAAAACTCAACTGTTTCGGCTACTACATAGGCGGGTATTTCACCGGCTACTATTTTTGAAAATATCGTCATGTTTAATTATTGAATAACTGAATTATAGCTTTATTGAATTATATCACCGGATAACATGGCAATTAATAACTCAATAAATCCATAATTCAATAATTAATTACCTGCTTATTTCTAATATTTCAAATTCCATTTTGCCTGCGGGTACAGTAATTTCGGTCTTTTCACCTACTTTTTTTCCTAATAACCCTTTGGCTATAGGCGAACTAACAGATATCTTGCCTGATTTAAGGTCGGCTTCGCTTTCAGATACTAACTGGTAGCTCATGGTTGCACCGTTTTTTACATTTTTTATCTTAACAATAGATAGCGCCAATACCTTTGAAGCATCCAGTTTTGATTCGTCGAGCAAGCGGGCACTGGCCAATAACTCCTGCATTTGAGAAATTTTAGCTTCGTGCAGGCCCTGCGCCTCCTTGGCGGCATCATATTCAGCGTTTTCAGAAAGGTCGCCCTTATCTCTTGCTTCGGCAATGGCTTTGGATATATTAGTTCTGCCTGTTGTTTTTAATTGTTGTAACTCTAGCTTTAATCTTTCTAAACCCTCTTTGGTATAGTATGCTACATCTGCCATAAATCACCTTTTATTATTTCGTTTATAATTGATACCAAAAAAAACCGCCCTTCCATATTAAGAAGGACGCGTATGCTTTAAAAAACAAACAAGACTATATTGGCTATTGCCTACATAGTCTTGCTTATCAGTAAAACGAAGATAAGTGATTTAAGTTTTAATATCCAAATTTTTTAATCGATTATGTTGGAATAAATGATGAAATAATCAGATTTTCAGCCTGCTTAATTTTTCGGCCATTACCTCGCTGATCTTGCGATAAGAATCAAAAGTCCAGCCTGCTACATGAGGTGTCAATATCACTTTGTCAGATTTGCTTAACTCCTCAAACCACCCTTGTTCGCCTAATGCCGGGAACTTTTCAACTTCTAAAACATCCAGGCCCACGCCTAAAATTTTGCCTTGTTTTATGCCATTTAGCACAGCTTTGGTTTGCACCACTTTGCCTCGTGAAGTATTGAGTAAAAAAATAGGTTTTTTAAAATGAAACAGGTACTCATCATCAACCAACCCACTTGTTTCGGGAGTTAATGGGATATGGAAACTAACTATATCGCTGTGCTTAACAATTTCTTCCATACTAACCTCACGGACATATCGATCGCTAAAGCCGGTTTTATACTTATCGTATGCAATTATATTCACCCCAAAGCCAGAAAGCTTTTGCGCAAAACTATGCCCCATAAAGCCATAGCCTATTATACCAACAGTTTTACCCTTTAATTCGTAGCCCCTGTTACCTTCCCGTTTCCATATACCAGTTCTTATCTCCGTATCAGCGCGGCTGATGTTGTTCATTAAGTTAAGCAGTAAACCAACAGCATGCTCACCAACAGCATCCATATTGCCTTCGGGAGCGTTGATCAGGATAATGCCCTTTTCTTTGGCATAATCCTCATCAATATTGTCCATTCCGGCACCTGCACGACAAATAAAGCGAAGGTTTTTTACCATGTCGATAACCTTACGGTCAACCAAAAATTTCGAACGGATCACCAGGCCTTTATATTTGTTTAGAATCTCAAATGCCTGTTCGGGTTTTATGGTTGGTTGGTAGTCACAATGGTAGCCCAAAGCCTCAGCCTGCTCTATAAAAATGGGATGGATATCGTCTACGATTAATATGTTCTTTGTGCTCATTATCGGTTAACAGTAATCTTATTGGTCAAATTAACAAAATCTGCTACACTTAACCGTTCAGCACGCAGGTCGAGCAGTGGTTCATCCGTCATTTTTTCTTTGTTGATTAATGACGACAGTGCATTTCGCAGGGTTTTACGCCTTTGATTGAACCCTGCCTTTACCACTTGCCAGAATAGCTTTTCATCGCAATCCAATTGGCTTTTATCATTTCGGCTAAGCCGGATCACGGCAGACAATACCTTGGGCGGCGGATTAAAAACACCGGCTTTTACTGTGAACAGGTATTCAACCTTGTAATAGGCCTGCAAAAAAACGCTTAAAATGCCATACTCTTTGCTTCCTGGTTTAGAGGCGCAGCGTTCGGCAACTTCCTTTTGAAACATGCCTACCACTTCTACCACCTGTTGCCGGTTATCAAGCACTTTAAATAATATTTGGGAAGAAATATTGTAAGGGAAATTCCCAATAATACCAAATGGCTCTTTGAAAATAGTTTTAAAATCCATCTCCAAAAAATCTGCATTGATTAGGTGATCGCCTAATTGCGGATATTTTTTTTTCAGGAATTCGTACGATTCGGTATCGATATCTATAAGGTAAGTCTGCAGGTGCGTTTTCTGCAGCAGGAAGTCTGATAATATGCCCATTCCAGGGCCAACTTCAAGCACCTGACTATAGCTATTATCCGGCTGTAAACTGTCAACTATTTTGGCCGCGATATTTTTATCAGTAAGAAAGTGCTGACCCAGGTGCTTTTTTGCTCTTACCAATGACATTATTCATTCAATTATTTGCGCAAATTAAATCATATTTGTCCTTTAATCAGGAATTATAAGCCTAAAATCTTTTATTTGTATGTTTGCGTAGGCGGTTGGCGCATGGAGTCGGCTGGCCAATAACTGATTAATCGGTGGAATATCATCCAATAATCAGTATAATCCTAAATATAATTATGAGCGAGAAACTTAAAATAGGTATCAGTATAGGTGATGTTAATGGTATTGGGTTGGAAGTGATCATTAAAACGCTGATGGATAACCAGATTTATGATTATTTTACTCCAATAGTTTATGGCCATACTAAGGTGGCATCATTTCATCGCCGTGCTATTAACGCGGGCGAGATGAATTTTCATGTGATCAATCATCCCTCGCAAGCGCAGCACAGAAAGCCCAATATGATTAACTGCTGGGAAGAGGATGTAAAGATAGAGTTGGGGGTTGTTAATGAAATTGGGGGTAAGTATGCATTATTATCCCTTGAGCGGGCAACTACCGACCTGATTAATGGAGATATTGACGCCCTGGTTACCGCACCGATAAATAAGGACAATATTCAGAGTGACGATTTTAAGTTTCCCGGCCATACCGAATATTTGCAGGAGCGCAATGGCGCAGCAGAATCTCTGATGTTTTTGGTAAGCGATACTTTGCGGGTAGGTGTGGTAACAGGCCACATACCTTTAAGTAAAGTAGCCGAAACGGTTACCAAGGAGAAGATAGTTGCAAAGCTTAAATTAATGGATACCAGTTTGCGGCAGGATTTCTGGATACGTAAACCAAGGATAGCTGTGCTGGGCTTAAATCCGCATGCAGGCGATAACGGATTGATTGGTACTGAAGAACAGGATACCATTATACCGGCAATTGAGGAAACAAGGGCTAATGATATTTTGGCCTTTGGCCCATATTCCGCCGATGGGTTTTTCGCAAACGGGGCCTATATGCAGTTTGACGCCGTATTGGCTATGTATCACGATCAGGGATTGATCCCTTTTAAACAGATCGCTTTTGAATCGGGGGTTAACTTTACCGCCGGTTTAAGCTTTGTGCGCACTTCGCCCGATCACGGGACGGCTTACGATATTGCTGGTAAAAATAAAGCCTCCGAAATATCATTCAGGGAAGCATTATTTACAGCGACACATATTGTAAAGCATAGGAGAGAAACAGCAGAGCTTACAGAAAACCCTTTAATAATTACCAAGCTAAGCAGGGATAGGGATTAATTGTTTAATTAATGCGATTGCCTAAGGACAGCTATTGTCGGAGTTTAATTTTTTTTCGCTATAGTAAATTCTAAGGCTTGGATTGCTTTTCGTATCATTTTTTGTTAAATCCATATTATATATTCTTTATCTTTAAGAACAATATACCCTTGAACTGCTGATGTTGGCTGATTGCTTCGATATCGAACTCCTGGATGAACTGAAAGAGAATAATATTTCAGCATTTAATACCATTTACCATAATTACAGCAGATCTATATATCTGTATCTCCTGGATAAATTAAAGGACCACGAACTTTGCAACGATGTATTGCAAGATATATTTGTTACAATATGGGAAAAAAGGGACACTTTAATTATTGACACTTCATTAAAAGCATATTTATACCAGGCGGCCCGATTTAAAATTGTAGATATATATCGCAGGGATGTGAAGTTTAAAAAATACCTCTCGGAGTTTGCGGATCAGATAATGGCAGATCATTTTACCATTATTAATAGAATTGATCAAAAAAACAAACTCACGGAAATAGAAATGGCGATTAATAATCTACCGGAAAGAATGAAGGAGATATTTATTCTTAGCCGTTTTGAACACCAAACTACCCGCGATATTGCCAGCAAAACAAACCTTTCACCTCAAACAGTAAAAAACCAGATATCAAAAGCCCTACGCATACTGCGTATAAACTACATGAGCATTGATGTTTTTCTATTCTTCTTCACACTTATTTTTTTTCGGTAATAAATATTTTCAAATAGGATAGTACTATTGCCTCGCTTGTTCGACTACCTGTCAAACAAAATGCAAATTGGATATTCTACAAATTAAAAACCTGCTTGCTAAATATCAGCAAGGCAACTGCACACCGGCGGAATCAAAAATTATTGAAGATTGGCTGGATGCCATTAAGCATGACGGCAGGGAACATCTTAAAGATGATTTTATTGAGGATCAACTATGGCTTACTAAAAGCAGGATAGATGAGCTAATGAGACCTCAACCTGCTGTAAGCCGCCAAATGAACCGTAACTGGCTTGCAATTGCCGCGTCTGTATTGATAGTTATCGGTTCGTCATTGGCAACCTGGTCCTTATACTTTAAGAAACAACCGAATGCCCAGCCGGCCCAACAGGCCGGGATTGAACGACATATTAGTAATGGCTGGGTTTATGTGCAAACTAATAAAGGAATAACAGATCGTATCAAACTGCCCGATGGAAGTTTAATTACGCTGGATGCTTCAAGCAGGCTGCGTTACCCAATTAAATTCGTCAATCATAAACGCCCAGTTTTTCTTGATGAAGGCGAGGCGCTTTTTGATGTTGCTAAAGATAGATCAAGCCCCTTTACTGTGTATACTACAAAATTTGCAACTACCGCACTTGGCACCGCATTTAACATTCGGAGCTACTCAAAGGAGCACAAAGTATCCATTTCGCTGATACATGGCAAGATAAGAATTGATGATCTGCAACCTGCAGTAAAGTCTGCCGCCCCAAAAATACTGTTGCCGCATCAGCAAATTGTACTTAACAAACTATCCGGCCAGTTAACCAAAACCAATTTCAGCAACGAGTCACCGATAACTTCCTGGAAAGATGGTATACTATCATTTCAGGATGCCACTGTGGATCAAGTGATCAATTCTATAGAGAACCGGTTTAATGTGGTGATCCAAAATCACAGCAAACATATCAACTGGAGTTATACCGGGACTTTTAAGGACGAGTCGCTTTCTGATGTATTAAAAACTGTATGCCTTACCGAGGGCATAACCTGTAGTATAAATAAAAATAGTATTACTCTTAATTAGCAAACCAACTAAATATCGATATGAAAATTACTTTACAATTTTTAAAGATCTGTTGCCTGGCAACGCTCCT
>JAQBOK010000253.1 GCA_028288085.1 Mucilaginibacter sp. | reverse complement strand
TTATTAAAAGATGGGCTTATACCCGATATACTTACCGACCAAACTTCGGCGCATGATCCGCTTAATGGTTACGTGCCCGATGGCTTATCTTTAACTTTGGCTTCGGTACTACGCCAAAGTGATCCGGAAGAGTATAAACGTTTATCATTAATAAGCATGGCCCGCCATGTAGGCTTTATGCTGGATATGCAGCAACTTGGCGCCATAACTTTTGATTATGGTAATAACCTGCGTGAGTTTGCAAGGCAGGGCGGCGAGCCTGATGCATTTAATTTCCCTGGCTTTACACCTGCCTACATCCGTCCACTTTTTTGTGAGGGAAAAGGGCCATTCAGATGGGTGGCGTTATCAGGTGATCCGGAAGATATTTATACAACCGACAGGGCGTTGGCCGAGGCATTCCCTGACAATCGTCACCTCATCAATTGGCTCGAAAAAGCAAGGGAAAGAATATCCTTCCAGGGATTACCGGCACGCATTTGCTGGCTGGGTATGGGCGAACGTGAAAAGGCCGGGTTGATATTTAATGAACTGGTAGCAAGCGGTAAGGTAAAAGGACCGATAGTTATCGGTCGCGACCATTTGGATTGCGGTTCTGTTGCTTCACCAAACCGGGAAACGGAGTCAATGAAGGATGGCTCAGATGCGGTATCCGACTGGCCATTGCTTAACTTGATGGCTAATACATCCGGTGGGGCCACATGGGTATCATTTCATCATGGTGGTGGCGTAGGTATGGGTTACTCACAGCATGCGGGTATGGTTATAGTGGCCGATGGGACAGAACGGGCAGAAAGATGTTTAAAAAGAGTGTTATACAATGATCCGGCGATGGGGATATTCAGACATGCAGATGCCGGGTATGAGAAGGCTGAGGAAACAGCGGATAAGTTTGGATTGAAAATATAACAAACCTGTTATTGCGAGGAACGAAGCAATCTTATAGGACAAGTGTATGATATGCATAGTTCGCGATTGCCACGCTACGCTCGCAATGACAAATAGAGAGTAAAAATGAAAAAACTAGTCGGTCCATTTACTCAAATACTACCCTTAAGCGGTTTGCCGCTGAAAGGGGCTATCGCGGATGATCATTTGCAGATCATTTTGAATGCTGGGGTGTTAGTTGAAGGTGGAGTGATTGTTAAGGTGGGTGATTTTGAAGAGCTAAGAAAAGTTAATGGCGAAGCAGAGATAGAAGAAATTACCGGGCAACAGGTGCTATTGCCTGGCTTTGCAGATTGCCACACACATTTATGTTTTGCAGGCGACAGGTCTAAAGATTATGCCTTACGTATAGCAGGTAAAAGCTATTTGGAGATAGCCAAATCAGGCGGTGGTATTTGGGATTCGGTTACTCAAACCCGGCAAGCAAGCAAGAATGAATTGGCTGAATTGCTATTGCAAAGGATAGGCCGCCATGCAAAAGATGGCGTAACCACCATAGAAATAAAAAGCGGCTACGGCCTAAAAATTGAAGAAGAAATAAAGCAGTTATGTGCCATTCAATTGGCAGCGGCAAGTAGTACAGTCGATCTGATCACGACCTGCCTTGCCGCGCATATTCTGCCAAAGGATTTTAACGGCCCGGCATCAGAATACCTGGAGTATGTATTGAATAACCTGCTGCCGAAAATTAAGAAAGATAACCTGGCCTCGCGTGTGGATATATTTATAGAAGAAAGCGCTTTTAACGTATCAAATGCTACATGCTATCTGCAAGTAGCAAAGCAAATGGGCTTTGATGTTACCGTACATGCCGACCAGTTTACCACAGGTGGCAGCGAGGTAGCCATTAATGTAGGCGCGGTTTCTGCCGATCATTTAGAGGCCAGTGGAGAAAAAGAAATTAAACTTATAGCTGCTTCAAATACTGTTGCAGTTGCATTGCCTGGCGCTTCCATAGGTTTGGGAATGGATTTCGCCCCTGCACGGAAATTATTGAATGCAGGGGCGAGCCTGGCTATCGCAAGCGACTGGAACCCGGGTTCGGCACCCATGGGCGACTTGCTGATGCAGGCGTCGGTATTAAGCGCGTATGAAAAATTGACCACAGCCGAAGTTTTTGCTGGGTTGACGTTTAGAGCTGCTAAAGCACTAAATTTACACGACCGTGGATTATTGGAAAATGGTAAACTGGCTGATTTTCAGTCGTACCCTTGCGGCGATTACCGGGAGATATTATATCACCAGGGCAAATTGAAACCGGGGAAGGTGTGGAAGAAAGGGAAGGAAATATTGTGATAAAGTATTTCGAATTTATCTTAAATCATTAAGAGATGTATGGTCTCGTATCTAAAGTCTCAAATCTAAAACAAAATGCAACTAATAGAATGTGTTCCCAACTTTAGCGAAGGCCGCGATTTGAATATTATTAAACAGATCACCGACGAAGTAGAATCTGTTGAAGGGGTACGTTTGCTGAATGTTGATCCGGGAAAAGCTACTAACCGCACGGTAGTTACTTTTGTTGGGGAACCTGAAGCAGTAATTAAGGCTGCTTTTTTGGCGATAAAAAAGGCTGGTGAGTTGATTGATATGAGCAAACATACCGGCGAACATCCCCGGATGGGAGCAACAGATGTTTGTCCGCTGATACCAATCAGCAATATTAGTATGGAAGAGACGGCTGATTATGCAAAGCAGTTGGCAAAACGTGTTGGTGAGGAGTTGAACCTACCTGCTTATTTGTATGAATACGCTCAGCCTGATAAAAAACGGAACAACCTTTCGATTATCAGGGCAGGGGAGTATGAGGGGTTTTTTAAGAAAATAAAATTACCTGAATGGAAGCCTGATTTCGGTCCGGCAGAGTTTGATGCCAGGCGGGGCGCGACCGTTATTGGTGCCCGTGAGTTTTTGATCGCTTACAATGTTAACCTGAATACCACTTCTACACGACGGGCAAATTCCATTGCTTTTGATGTAAGGGAAGCAGGGCGTGTGATGAGGGAGGGCGATCCGATAAACGGCAAAATTATTACAGACAAAAATGGTAAACCCATATCCATCCCCGGCACATTAAAAGCAGTAAAAGCTATAGGTTGGTACATTGAGGAATACGGCATTGCGCAGATATCCATGAACCTGACCAATATCGATGTGACACCTGTTCATAAAGCATTTGATGAAGTTTGTGATAAAGCTACAGAGAGGGGTATCCGGGTAACAGGGAGTGAATTGGTGGGGCTGATACCTTTAAAGTCGATGCTGGATGCGGGCAAATATTTCCTTGCAAAACAGCAGCGTTCAACGGGGGTTAGCGAGAAAGAATTGGTAAGGATAGCGATCAAATCAATGGGTTTAAATGAATTATCACCATTTAAACCTGAAGAAAGAATAATTGAATATTTATTAAAAGATAAAGCCAACAGCAAACTGGTAAGAATGAGCCTGACGGATTTTGCAGACGAAACAGCAAGCGAAAGCCCTGCACCGGGCGGAGGGTCTATTTCGGCTTATGTGGGTGTTTTAGGTGCATCACTGGCTACAATGGTAGCCAATCTTTCATCTCATAAAAAGGGATGGGACAGCCGTTGGGAAGAATTTAGTGATTGGGCAGAAAGGGGGCAGCATTATAAAAATGAACTAACCCGCCTGGTGGATTTGGATACAGTTGCTTTTAATAAGATCATGACCTCTTTTGATCTGCCTAAGTCAACCGATGAAGAGAAGGCTGCAAGGACACAAGCTATACAGGATGCAACCAAATATGCTATTGAGATCCCTTTTAAAGTAATGCAAACAGCTTACCAGAGTATGGAAGTGATAAGGGCGATGGCTGAAACAGGAAACCCGAATTCTATAACCGATGCTGGCGTGGCGGCACTTTGCGCACGGACTGCCGTTTTAGGGGCTTTTATGAACGTGAAAATTAATGCATCCGGATACAAGGATAAGGCTTATGTGGATGAAATATTGAATGAAGGTAATGCATTAGAGAAAATGGCTATTGATTTGGAAGCAGAGATTATTGGGATTGTGAATAGTAAAATAGCGTAAGCCGGGCATTTTCTGCCTGCCGGGCTTTTGTTACAAGTCCTAACGCGTAACACCGAATAGGGAGTTACTTCTATTTCTTTATAAATCGATGATATTCGGCTGGTATAGGAATACTGAAGTGTTGCGATAATACCAAAACATCGTGATAATCATTCTCATCAAGCGGATACCCAGTATGGAATTTCATGGTGGATTCTGCACATATGCATTTGACGGAATAACCGTTGATCTCTCCACTGCCGGTGAGATCGGTGCCTTCATATGCAACGCCGAATATGTTATGGCCGTTTTCATCCAGTTCATAAGTATGCACATCGAGCAGTAAGCCATCGGGGTTTTTTAGCACAAAGTTACATGCCCGGGAGTCGTTCATTCTGACCTCTTCAAAACCTCTTTCGCGAAGCAGAATCCTCAATTGTTTTTCATAGCAATGGGGCGTAGCAATATCCAGGTCAAGGTGCTCTCGAGTTTGCTTGGCCACCAGCGCGTCAACACACCAACCGCCGTCCACGTATACTTCGATCTGGTGCATTGTCAATAGCTGTATAACTTCAACAACGTCGGTCGCTTTCATCAAGAATAAATAATGGATCAAGTTACCGGTTGTACAGTTATTTGGCAAATAAACCAAAAGAAACTCCCGTGTCTGTCATTTGCTGCGTGAACTCCGCGATCTACAACGCGGGATCTCCTTGCTGCCCATCCTACGCGACTGCTGCGCCCCTTGCAGCAATGGCATGGTGATTTTTTAAAAATGATACCGCACAAAAGCCTCCATTGCCTGGTATTCAGCCAATCCAAGGCGGTCATAAGCCTGCGCGGTATCGCGGTTACGATCCTCGGCTCTCACCCAAAATTCGCGTGCATCATCACCCGGGAAAACGGCCCTGTCCTTCTGCGACTGGTGCTTGAAAATGGCATTACGTTTTCTTAGTACTTCCTGAGGTGATAAAGGCACCGCCATTTCGATCTCGTAGGTTTCAAACTCTTTCCATGCCCCGCGATACATCCACAGCCAGCAATCTTCAACCCAGCTTTCTGTTTCCTGTAGTCTGCGAAGGGCAGCAAGAATAATATTAAAACATACCAGGTGTGTTCCGTGGGGATCAGCAAAATCGCCGGCGGCAAAAACCTGCTGCGGTTTTACTTTTTGCAATAACTCAATAGTGAGCAGTATGTCTTCTTCACCTACCGAATTTTTCTTGGTTTTACCCGTCTCATAAAAAGGGAGTGCCATAAAATGAATATGATCATCATTCAAACCTGCGTAGCGGGCACCTGAAATAGCTTCTGTTTTGCGGATAAAGCCTTTTACATTGCGTATTTCTAAAGTATCGATCTGGTTGGGCTGCTTCTGGGCGAAAAAAGTACGCGTATCCTCATATAAACTTTTCAAATGAGTATTATCATCCTCTATGCTATGATTAAAGTCAATGGCAAATTCCATGTACCGTAACACATCATCGTCCCAAACGGCTGTATTGCCTGATGTTTGATAGGCCACATGCACATCATGCCCCTGGTCAACCAAACGGATGAAAGTACCACCCATAGAAATTACATCATCGTCCGGGTGAGGGGAGAAGATGATAGCACGCTTGTGTGCAGGTAAGGCTCTTTCAGGCCTTTGCGAATCATCCGCATCAGGTTTGCCCCCGGGCCAGCCGGTGATGGTATGTTGCATTTGGTTAAAGATGTCAATATTGATATTGTATACGGGCCCTTGTTCAACTGCCAGTTGAGCCATGCCGTGATTATTGTAATCCTCTTCTGTAAGCTTTAATACCGGTTTGCCCAAAACCTCGGCCAACCATATCACGGCTTTTTTCTTCAGTATAATGTCCCATACGCAATCTTTTACCAGCCATGGCGTACCAAAGCGGGTAAGTTCAGAAGCGGCATCTGCATCCAGCACAAACTCAACATGATCAGATAATTGCAGGTAAGTAGCGGGCACATCGCCTGATATCTCCCCTTCAACTGCTTTCTTGATGATGGGCGCTTTCTTACCACTCCAGGCCATCAGGATGATCTCGCGGGCCTTAAAAATAGTGCCGATTCCCATGGTGATGGCTTTGGTGGGTACATTCTGCTTACCACCAAAATCACGGGAAGCATCATTACGGGTCAGATCATCCAAGGTAACCAGCCTTGTACCCGAATTTGGCGCAGAACCCGGCTCGTTAAAACCGATGTGGCCGGTACGGCCTATCCCTAATATCTGCAGGTCTAACCCGCCTAAAGAACTGATCTTTTTCTCATATTCCAAACAGAAGGCCGCTACATCCTCTTTAGCTAGAGTTCCATCTGGAATATGTACGGCAGCGGGGTCAATGTCTACATGGTTGAACAAATTCTCGTTCATAAAAGTCACATAGCTTTGGGCAGCTTTAGCTTTCATGGGGTAGTACTCATCCAGGTTGAAAGTGATCACATTACTAAAGCTTAACCCTTCTTCCTTATATAAGCGCACCAGCTCCGCATAAACACCGATAGGGGTAACACCGGTTGCCAGGCCAAGCACAGCTTTTTCGCCCGCGGCCTGTTTGCTGAGGATCAGGTCGGCAATACGCCTTGCAACGGCCAGTGATGCCACCTGCTGGTTGGGATAAACGGTTACCGGCAGCTTCTCATACCGGGTTTCTTCTAATAAATTCAATCGTGCCATATGAAACTTTATTCAGGTCTATAATTTGTATCGAAATGTCTTTAAATAAAAAATCCCCGCCAAAAGCGGGGATTCAATCAAACCAATTTAACTATCGAATTATTCCACCAGAGAGGTGAAACAACTAAATGATCTTTTATTATATATATAAACATAATTTACTTGGATGCTCTCAAAAAAGCGTTGCGCTTATTGTTAAGATATACAAATATATATAAAATGTCCATAAGTGCAAATACTTTTTAAATTTTTTTAATAAGTATTAAATGATCCCCGCTTTCGGCAG
>JAQBOK010000348.1 GCA_028288085.1 Mucilaginibacter sp. | reverse complement strand
AATGTCAGTTTCTTTTTCAGTTCTTCAATATCCAATATCTCCGATGATATAATGGCATTCATAGCGCCTTTATCACGGATATGCCTTACCAGTTGGCGGGTATCTATATCAGAAATAGAAACTATGTTTTGCTCCTGGAAATAATCCTGTATAGACTCGTTTGCCTGTTTACGGGTATAATAGATATTGTAATTTTTACAAACTAAGCCTGCTATTTGTATATGGTCAGATTCAACTTCTTCCCTGGCTATACCATAATTGCCAATATGCGCATTGGTTGTCACCATGATCTGCCCAAAATAGGAGGGATCGGTAAATATTTCCTGGTAGCCGGTCATCCCGGTATTAAAACAGATCTCGCCGGTAGTAGTTCCTATCTTTCCGGCCGCTTTGCCATAAAATACAGTCCCGTCAGCCAGTAATAATACTGCAGGTAACTTGGTGAAGTTGGTGATCATAATAAAAAATTGAATAGTCTATGTGCCGGTTCGACTGGTGTGCAGCTCCGTGAAAACAGGTATAATATGTGTAGCGGGCAACTACTGGATTCACGCCGCAAAATTAGGAATTAATTTGGGAATTCGGAAGCCCAATTTTGAATTTACATTTGTATTATATTGATTAATTCATAAAATCAGAAATACGATATTCGAAATAATTCTACCTTTACCCATCCAAAACTAATGGCATGTCTGTAAATAAAGAAATCAAAAGAATTACCACGCATATTTTGCAGGAAATGAAAAACAAGGGCGAGAAGATAGCTATGCTTACCGCCTATGATTATTCTATGGCTGCTATTGTTGATGAAGCCGGTATGGACATCATCCTGGTTGGCGATTCTGCCTCCAACGTGATGGCCGGGCATGAAACCACGCTGCCCATAACACTCGATCAGATGATCTATCATGCTTCGTCGGTAGTGCGGGCGGCTAAACGCGCTTTGGTTATCGTCGATCTTCCTTTCGGCTCTTATCAGGGTAATTCAAAGGAGGCACTTAATTCGGCTATCCGTATTATGAAGGAAGCAGGGGCACACGGCGTAAAAATGGAAGGTGGAGTGGAGATAGCTGAATCTGTAACCCGTATTCTTACGGCTGGCATCCCGGTAATGGGGCATTTGGGTTTAACCCCTCAATCGATCTATAAATTTGGTACTTATACTGTAAGGGCAAAAGAAGAAGCCGAAGCGCAAAAATTGAGAGATGACGCGTTAAAACTGCAGGAGCTGGGATGCTTTGGTATCGTACTCGAAAAAATCCCTGCCCAACTGGCAAAGGAAGTGGCCGAAAGCGTACGTATCCCTATTATAGGTATAGGCGCGGGCGGATATTGCGATGGGCAGGTTTTGGTGGTACATGATATGCTGGGTATTAATAAGGCATTTAAACCACGGTTTTTACGGCAATATGCCAATTTAAATAGTGTGATGAACGATGCTATCAAAAATTACATCAGCGATGTAAAGGCGAAAGATTTTCCGAATGAAAAAGAGCAGTATTGATGTACAGTTGTGAAAATGAAGTTGATGTGCAGACAGGCGTATGTGCAGATGTGAAAATGATAAATATCTTTCAATACAATGCGTAAAAACGAGGTTCATAATCCCAATGCTGAAATTACCGATAAGGATATACTTTATGAAGATAATCATCTTATAGCGGTAAATAAGCGGGCGGGCGATATTGTGCAGGTAGATGATACCGGAGACGATTCGCTTGACGAAAAGGTAAAAAATTATATTGCCAAAAAATATAACAAGCCCAATGGCGCTTTTTTAGGTGTGGTGCACCGTTTAGACAGGCCGGTAAGCGGCGTTATCCTGTTTGCCAAAACAAGTAAAGCGCTGGAGAGGATGAACAAGCTTTTTAAGAGCAGGGAGATAACCAAAACTTATTATGCCGTTGTGCGCAAACGCCCTCAACCATCGGAAGGTAATTTAGTACACTGGCTGATAAAAAACCCGCAAAAAAACGTAACAAAGGCCCATGATCATGAAGTGACCGGTAGTTTACGATCTGAATTGAATTACCGTTTGGCTGGTGAACTGGAAGGTTATTATTTGATTGAAGTTAACCCGATAACAGGCCGTCCGCACCAGATAAGGGTACAGTTATCCACCTTAGATTGTCCTATTGTTGGCGACAATAAATACGGATACCCGAGGGGGAGTTTAAAAAAGAGTATTTGCCTGCATGCCAGAAGGCTGCGTTTTATTCATCCTATAAAATTAGAGCCCATAGAAATAGTAGCCCCAACACCCAAAGATGGTTTTTGGGAAAAATTTGAGGGCTTAATGGAATAAGTATGTTTATCATTGATCTGAAATATATTGTACCGCTTGAAGAACTGGACAGCCACATGGCCAGCCATGTGAAATACCTGGATAAGTATTATGAAAAGAATATATTTATTGCATCCGGTCGTAAAGTACCGCGCAACGGAGGCGTAATTCTCGCTTTAGCAAAATCAAAGGATGAGGTGGAAAAGATCATTAAAGAAGACCCTTTTCATAAATATCACCTGGCTGAATTTACCATTACTGAATTTTTAACATCCAAATATCATCCTGAATTAAAAAATTTGTTAGATATTTAAGTTCCTGTTGCATTTGTTGATAAGCAACAAATGCACAAAAGCTGTAGTCATGATAATTTATTCATGTAAATATTGATCAAAAATGGAACAGTATGATGCCCGCATAGATGCTTACATTGCCAAATCGGCTGCATTTGCCAAACCTATATTAGAGCACATCAGGCAGGTAGTTCATCAGGCCTCGCCGCTGATAACCGAAACTGTAAAATGGGGCATGCCCTTTTTTGACTATAAAGGCCCGGTGTGCATGATGGCAGCATTTAAACAGCATTTGGGGTTCGGCTTCTGGAAAGCATCAAGGTTAAATGATCCGGAAGGTTTACTGCAGGGTAGCGACGAGGAAGCCGCAGCCGGTAGTTTTGGCCGTATTGTTAGTCTTGGCGATCTGCCATCGGATGCCGCTTTGATGAATTTCGTCCAGCAGATGATCAAGATCAACGAATCGGGCGTTAAAGAACCTAAAAAACCGTCAGCGCCTAAACCTGAATTGAGTATGCCCGCCGATTTTGAAAAACTGATTAGAGGAAGCCTGGTGGCTATGGATAATTTCGAAAAGTTCAGCCCCTCAAAAAAACGCGAATATTTGGAATGGTTTGCAGAAGCCAAATCAGAAGCCACGCGTGCAAAGCGGATAGAACAGGCTTTGGAATGGATAGCTGAGGGTAAGTCAAGGAATTGGAAATATATGTAGGCTTATTTTATTGTTATTGGCAAAGATGGTGAGGAATCTAAAAAGGAGATCGCGGACGTCCGTTGTTTGATCCCCCTTCAGGAGATTAATTGGCTAATTAAAAATCCAGCGGCCCCAATCTTCTCATGTTCTTTCTTATCAAATATTGCCGGTGCCGCACGTAATCACTCGAATTAACGGGCGACCATTTTAGCGGATCAGGAAATATGGAAGCAATAGCTGCTGCCTGATACATGGTTAGTTTGGCTGCTGATTTGTGAAAATAGGCTTGCGACGCTGCTTCGACTCCGTAAATGCCGTCACCCATTTCAATTTCGTTCAGGTAAACTTCCATAATGCGCTTTTTGCTCCAGAAGGTTTCAATCAGCAGGGTAAAGTAGGCTTCGAACCCTTTACGCACATAGGAACGACCTGGCCAAAGAAAAATATTTTTTGCTGTTTGCTGCGATATGGTGCTGCCGCCAATAAGCTTGTGGCTGTGGGCATTTTTATCAATAGCCTTTTCCATTGCTTTAAAATCGAAACCAAAATGATCCAAAAACTTCTGGTCTTCGGCGGCTACCGCGGCACGCTTCATTGGGTCGGCAATGTCATCAAAGTCGATCCACTTTTTATCGATCTTCCAATCTTTCCCGTCTGATTTTCGTTCAAAACCACGGGTAACCATCAACCAGGTAACAGGAGGGTTCACAAAGCGATAAAGTATCACCCAAAAAATAGTGATCCCAAAGAATAATATCACGACCAGCTTCAGGATACGGAGGATGAGTTTCAGCAGGCCGGGTTTCATGATGCTAAAATATTCTTATTATTTCGGATATCGACTGTTCGATTTGGGATTTATTTGATTCAAATAAGAAGGCATTTCGAGTAGGAATAGGCCTTTTCTACTTATCTAAATGAAATCCTGGCTTAATAAAAAAGGTGTTTAGCCAAAACTAAACACCTTTATGTTTTATAAATTCAAATTCCGAAATTCGAAATCGAAATTACTCTGCTACTACTTCAAACGGTACTTTCACCTTCACTTCTTTGTGCAGGTTCAAATTCGCGGTGTATTCACCAACAAATTTTGGTTCTGCATCAAAAGTGATACGGCGACGATCAACTTCAAAGCCTTCTTTTTTCAAAGCATCAGCAATTTGAATGGTATTGATAGCGCCAAATATTTTACCGCTTTCGCCAGCTTTTGCACCAATGGTCAGTTTTACACCTTCCAGCCTGGTTGCAATCGCGTCAGCATCCTTACGGATCTTATCTTGTTTGAATTGTGCCTGTTTTAGGTTTTCAGCTAAAACTTTGCGGGCAGATTCAGTAGCCTGCTGTGCAAATCCCTTAGGGATCAGAAAATTGCGGCCATAACCTGGTTTTACATTAACGATATCGTCTTTCTCACCGAGGTTCTTTACGTCTTGTTTTAAAATAACTTCCATTGTTTAAACCTCCTGATTATTTTAAAGAATCTGTTACATAAGGCAATAAACCGATATGGCGTGCACGCTTAACAGCCTGTGCCACTTTACGCTGAAATTTTAATGAAGTACCGGTTAAACGGCGCGGTAATACTTTACCCTGGTCGTTTATGAACTTTAATAAAAAGTTTGCGTCTTTGTAATCGATGTATTTGATACCGTTCTTTTTGAAACGGCAATATTTTTTACGGTTATCGTCCACCTTGGGAGCGGTAACGTATTGGATTTGATCGTTTGCCATTATTTTGCTGCCTCCTCTGCTTTAACGGTTTTCTTTTGATTGAAGGCACCACTGCGTTTTTTGTCATTGTATGCAGTGGCGTGTTTATCCAGTGCAATGGTCAAGAAACGAAGAACGCGCTCATCACGCCTGAATTCAATCTCCAATTTGTTAATTAAATCACCCGGAGCCTTGTATTCAATTAAGTGATAGTACCCTGTTGTTTTCTTTTGAATAGGATACGCTAATTTCTTCAAACCCCAATTATCCTCCTGGACAATTTCGGCTCCGTTATCAGTTAAGATCTTGCTGTATTTGGCAATTGCCTCTTTAGCAGTTTCGTCTGATAACAATGGGGTAAGAACGATCACGGTATCGTACTGTTGCATTATTATAATTTGATTTTTAATTATTTACCCGCTATTACGGGGCTGCAAATGTATTAAGAATATTTTATTTTTTCAAGCAGATTATGAATGTAATTTAATAAAGTTTTTATATGGAAATGTTCAACGCCAATTCATTGAAAAATTAAGCATTCAATCGGCAACTGTGGTAACTGATTAAAATATTTGTTATTAAATCTACAGACACTATAATTGACTGCATGTACGTTATCAATACCGTTAACTTCCGTATCGGCTGATTTAGAGAATGATGCGTGCCTGCAAAAATAGGAGTAACGATTTTTTAAAGGATATCCTTTAAAAAGTGCACATCCGCCTCATAAAAGTTATTGTTAAATAGACGTATAATACATATCTTTATTAAAATCATTTTATTATGGTCTTTACAAATTACGGCGATGCAAATTTATATGGTGAAGCATTAACACATGTTGCTGTCACCTCATGGAATCCTGACGAAGATATACCGGTAGAGGGCGATTGGGACGATGAAGATGATGAGGATTTTGATGACAGGGCCCAGGACCTTGACGATCTGCATGAGATACAGGTTGATGAAGACCTTGGCGAACCCGACCCTGAAGACGATGATCATCTCCCCGAGGAAGAAGAGGATGAAGATGAGTAATATCCTCAGATATTATTAACAATCCTTAACAGACACTTTAACTTAAAGCATATTCTTCCTAACTTAGTGGCTGTGGAGAATTTTATTGTTTCGGCCCGAAAATACCGTCCGTCTACTTTTGAAAGTGTTGTAGGTCAGCAACATATAACTAATACGCTTAAAAACGCTATTAAGAATAATCAGCTGGCACAGGCATTTTTATTCTGTGGGCCGCGTGGTGTTGGTAAAACTACCTGTGCCCGTATCCTGGCAAAAACTATCAATTGTGAAAATTTGCAGCCTAACGGCGAAGCCTGTGGAGTGTGTGGCCCATGTATTTCTTTCCAAAATGGTAATTCATTTAATATACATGAGTTAGACGCCGCCTCTAATAACTCGGTTGATGACATACGCAGCCTGATAGAGCAGGTACGCATACCGCCACAGGCGGGCAGATATAAGATCTATATTATTGATGAGGTGCACATGCTTTCGCAGGCGGCTTTTAATGCTTTCCTGAAAACGCTGGAAGAACCGCCCCACTATGCTATTTTCATACTGGCCACTACCGAAAAGCATAAAATATTACCTACCATATTATCGCGTTGCCAGATTTTTGATTTCAACCGTATCAGGGTGGATGATATGGCAACGCACCTGGCATCCATCGCACAAAAAGAGCAGATCAATTATGAACCTGACGGACTGCATATTATTGCGCAAAAAGCCGATGGCGGATTGCGGGATGCCTTATCTATGTTCGATCAGATCGTCAGTTTTTCAGATGGGAATGTTACTTACCGTACGGTAATTGATAATCTGAACATACTGGATTACGACTATTACTTTAGTATAATTGATAGTTTACTAAAAGAGGATACCGCAGGCACTTTATTGCTTTTTGATGAAATATTGGCCAAAGGTTTTGACGGCTCTCATTTTATATCCGGCTTGTCCATGCATTTTCGCGACCTTTTAGTTAGTAAGGACAGCACCACCTTAAAGCTTCTCGAAGTTAGCGAGGGTATTAAGGCAAAATATTTGCAGCAATCACAGGGATCTTCAGTATCGTTCCTGCTTTCGGCAATGAATATTGCCAACCAGTGCGATCTGAGTTATAAGTTGAGTAAAAACCAGCGCTTGCAGGTTGAACTGGCCTTGCTCAAAATGTGCCATCTGCCCTCGGCATTTAATATGCTTACAGCCCCTGCCGCTGAAATGTCCGCACAGCCGGGGCAAATAAAAAAAAAACCTGATACCTCAGAGCTAGCGCAAAATACAGCAAGTAAAATAGTCGAAGAAATACCTGTTCTAAGTGATCAGCCTATAGTTTATAATATAACAAAAGCAAAGGTAGTAGAGAGCGGTTCCACACAAGCCAGCAACGAACCATTGGCTGCAGAAAAGCCAAAAGTATTTATACCCAATGCACATACGGCTTCTACATCGGTTAAAATACCCTCGTTAAAAGATCTTAGTACAGCATCAGCCGCGGCAGTAGCCGAAGAGGAAGACCCCTATTTAAAAGGTGATGCCGAAGTGGATTTTACAATGGACAGTTTTTTAAAACTCTGGAGTGATTACGCTGCCAAAATAAAGGCCGAGCGCAACATGAGCCTGTTTACCATTTTTACTTCAAATGCCCCGGTAATGCTTAAGCCTTATGAATTTGAGGTATTGGTTGCAAATAAAGTGCAGGAAAACATGTTCAGGGAAGAAAAACCAAACCTGCTTAATTTCCTCCGCAGCACCCTAAAAAACTTTAGTATTGATGTACAAACCAGGGTCGACGAAATAAAAGCATCTAAAAGGCCTTATACAACATCTGAGAAATATCAGCATATGGCAACCAAAAATCCCCAGTTGGCCGAATTAAGAAGACGTTTTAATTTAGACCTGGATTAAAGTCAAAAACCTTGCCTGATTTATCTGTATGGGTCTAATTTATATGCCCGGGCTTGTCATTTTTAGGGTACCCCTCTTCATCCAGATCACTGCGATTATCCTCAGGTGTTCTGGATAGGATATCATCTATCGGGTCAGTTTCAACACTTTCGCCATCATCAATGTGCATCCCTAATTTGTCAACATCGGTTTCAAGCGACTCATTGGGTATGTATTCATCAACACTATAAGGGTTAGACTCATCATAGGTGGAATCCATATCAGCTCCATTTTTTACCGAAGTGTTGTAAGGATCGGGGTGATCATAATCCGGGTCATCACTTTTTACATCGTATTCAAAGCTATCGTCGTCAGCATTGTAGCTCAGATTTTCTGCAGTAGATTCTTCACCTGAACTTACTTTTAATACTTTGTCCCTATCCGAATTTTCATCATCAAATTCCGGGTTGTTGTTTTGCTTGCTCATTGTTAATGATTTGTTATTAAACAATAAAACGCGGTCAAAAGATTTAAAAAAATAGAAATATAATTTCGAAGGTCAATAGTCGATCTGTTTGCGATAGGAGATAATGCCACCAATTGCAAATTTAAAGCCTATTGTAAATTGAGTGTACAGATCGTTGTGGTTACCGCCCTTAAGTCCATCCAGGTCATCGCCAAATACAAAATTGGTTTGATAGCCTACGTCAATTTTAAAGTCGGGCCGCCTGTATTTGTTATAAATTTTAAACTCATAGCCAATGCGGGCAGGTATAAATACCTCGCTGCTTTTCATATCTCCCGGGGTGTAAAATCCGGGCATTAGTATGGAATACCTGTTTATAGTGGTTATATTATTATAAATCATTCCAAGCCCGGCGCCTATATATAAATTTTTAAATGCATTGGCAATTGGGCTTTGTGAGTAATCCATTATCTCGCCAGCCTGTAATTGTATCCTGAATGCGTAATATTGATAGTCAGCAGCGAATTGCCTGCCCAGCAGGTCTTTTGTAGCATCGCCCCCGGCAAGTTTACCAAACTGCGCCTCAAAAATATAGTTAAGATAAGGTGTTTGGTTATAATTAAAATTAAAGTTGACTGCTTTGGTGCTTTTAGGTGTTACTACATCACCATAAAATGTATTAAAGCCTACTGAAGTTCCAAATTCATATTTTGCATAATCATAGCCCAATTGAGCTTTTGCAATAATTGACGTAAAACAAGTAAGAAGAGTTAAAAGCGTAATCTTTATAATAAATTTTGTCATAATTACAGAGTAGCGCTTACAACGGTTAAGTGGATAAATTTATTCATTCAACGCAATTTTATAAAAATAACTTCATTGTTCCATAAAACAATGCTGAATACGTATTATTTGTTTGATTAGTTATCAATAAATTCAATAATGTTTAACAAAATAGGTAAACCCAATTTTATATATTTGGAACCATTTAAAAATAAATACTAATACCCGTTATGTCAAAAATTAAAGTAGAAAATCCTGTAGTTGAACTGGACGGCGATGAAATGACCCGTATAATATGGAAGTTTATTAAAGATAAGCTGATATTCCCTTACCTTGATCTGGATATAAAATATTATGATCTGGGTATTGAGTACCGCGATGAAACGGACGACCAGGTAACTATTGATGCCGCAAATGCCATTAAAAAGTATGGTGTTGGTATAAAATGTGCCACCATTACGCCAGATGAAGATCGTGTTAAAGAATTCAATTTAAAACAAATGTGGAAATCGCCTAATGGTACTATCCGTAACATATTGGATGGCACTGTTTTTCGCGAACCTATCGTAATGTCCAACGTTCCGCGTTTGGTACCAAACTGGACAGCCCCCATCTGTATAGGGCGCCACGCTTTTGGAGATCAATACCGGGCAACCGACTTTTTGACCAAAGGGAAAGGCAAACTTACTATAACCTTTACCCCTGAAGATGGCGGTAAGGAGCAATCATTTGAAGTATTCAATTTTAAAGGTGATGGTGTTGCGCTGGCTATGTACAATACCGATGAATCTATTATAGGATTTGCCCGTGCGTGCTTTAACCAGGCTTTGTTAAAAAAATGGCCTTTATATCTTTCGACTAAAAACACCATCCTTAAAAAATATGATGGCCGTTTTAAAGATATCTTCCAGGAGATATATGAAAATGAATTTAAGCTTGAATTTGAAGCCAACCAACTGACTTATGAGCACCGCCTGATAGACGATATGGTTGCTTCGGCTTTAAAGTGGCATGGTAATTTTGTTTGGGCCTGTAAAAATTATGATGGTGATGTACAATCAGACACAGTTGCACAGGGTTTTGGATCTTTAGGGTTGATGACCTCTACCCTGGTTACGCCTGATGGCAAAACTATGGAAGCCGAAGCTGCACATGGTACAGTAACTCGTCACTATCGTGATCACCAGGCAGGTAAGCCTACTTCTACCAATCCTATAGCCTCTATTTTTGCATGGACAAGAGGATTAGAATTCCGTGGTTTACTGGACAATAACCAGGAGCTGATTCAATTCTGCAAAACATTGGAAGAAGTATGTATAGAGACCGTTGAAAGTGGCAAAATGACGAAAGACCTGGCAATTACTGTCAAACCTAAGGTAGAACATGGGGTAGATTATTTGTATACTGAAGAATTCTTAGCTGCTATAGATGAGAATTTGAAGAAGAAGTTGGGGAAATAAATTTGAATTTTTAATATTTGATGCCTGCATTTTAATTAATGCGGGCATTTTTTTTGCTTTTTTAAAACTATAATTAGCGCTTCCCATTTATTTTATAACTTTTAACTTAGCGAAAAAATATTCTAGCATGTCAACATTATATCCATTAAAATTCAAAACCATATTTAAAGACAAGATATGGGGCGGTCACAAGATCGAAACTTATCTGCATAAAGATTTTGGCGATCTGCCTAATTGCGGAGAGACCTGGGAAATATCAGGTGTTAAATCTGATGTTTCTGTAGTTGCAAATGGCGAATTAGAGGGAGAATCATTGGCTGATCTGCTTGAAAAATACCAGGATCAGTTAGTGGGCAAAAAGGTGTACGATCACTTTGGCAATATTTTTCCTTTGCTGGTAAAGTTTATTGATGCCAACGATGATCTGTCTATACAAGTTCACCCTAATGACGAGTTGGCCAAAAAACGACATAACTCATTCGGTAAAACTGAGATGTGGTACGTGATAGAAGCTGACCCGGGTTCAACATTGATAACAGGTTTCAATCAACCGGTTAGTGAGCAGATCTATCTTAATAAATTCAACAGCGGTAATTTAATGGATATTTTAAACCGTGAAGATGTAAGCGCCGGCGATGTTTATTTTTTGCCTGCCGGCAGGGTACATACTATCGGAAAAGGGCTGTTGATTGCTGAGATACAGCAAACATCTGATATTACTTACCGCATTTATGATTTTGATAGGGTTGATGATAAAGGGCACAAACGCGAACTGCATACGGAAGAAGCGCTTGCAGCGATTGATTACAATTTTTACCTGGAATATAAAACCAAATATCAGCCTGAAAAGAACGTAGATGTGCATTTAGTAACATGTCCGTATTTTACAACTAACATAATGGACTTTACAGAAAATACTTCAAAGGACTATTCAGGCCTTGACTCTTTTGTAATACATGTTTGTGTTGAAGGTGAGTATGTTATTGAAGCTGATGGCAAGCAATATCCCGTAAAAATGGGCGAATGTATTCTACTACCTAAAACAATTAATGCTGTTGAATTAAAAACTACCAACGGGTTTAAGATTTTGGAAAGCTATATAGAATAGTGAATGGTGAGTGGTGAATTGTGAGTATTGAATAGTCAATACCTATAATTGGGAATATCTAAACTCACTACTGATCATTCACCATTCACGACTGACTATTCGCTAAACCAGCTTAATGGTGAACTTAGTGCCCTTGTTTACAGTGCTTTCTATGCTGATGGTGCCGCCTAAAGCTTCTACCTGGTTGCGGGTGATAAACAGGCCGATGCCTTTTGCATCAGAATTTTGATGGAATGTTTTATACATGCCAAACACACTATCGCCATATCGCTCCAAATCGATACCCAAACCATTATCTTCAAAGTATAACCAAATATGGCCATCTTCTTTTGATGTATGGCACTTAACTACCGGATTGCGGTCGGGGTGCTTGTATTTTAGTGAGTTGGTGATTAAATTCTGGAAAATGCTTTCGAGATAGGCAGGTATATAATTTACCTCAGGGCATTTGCTGAAATCGCACTCTATTACCGCTTTAGTAGTTTGTATATTGCTTTCAAGTGCCGATAGTACAGTTTTAAGTGTCGATTCGAAATTGAGTTTCTTTCTTTCCCTGCCTATTTCAGCCTGTATTTTAACTATCTCGCTCAAGTGTTCAATAGTTGTTTTAAGGCTTTCGCTTATTGATTGAATGTGTGAGAATATTTCCTGGCGGTCATCATTTACTTCGGTCTGATTGTACAGATCAACCATGAATTGTAAATTGCCCGTATGGGAGCGTAGATTATGCGAAACAATATAGGCGAAGTTTTGCAGGCGTTTATTTTGATCGCTTAATAAATTGACAGCATTCTGAACTTCGAGTTCCTTCTTTTTAATATAATCGATGTTCTGAAATATGCATCTTGCTGTAACACATTGTCCATAGTCGTCAATAACAGCTACTCCTTTTGCCCTCAACCAAATCAGGTTATTTTTTGCGGTCCTGAATAAAAGCTCCAGATCAAAGGGCTGAGAATATTTAACAATACTATCAATTGCACCCGCCATTAGCTGGCGATAATCGGGCTCGAAAAAACTTGTCGCTTCTTCAATACTCAGTTTTACTTTATCTTGTAACTCATAAATATCATAAGCCTCACGGGTTAACGAGAGGGTCATGCTTTTTACATCAATTTCCCAGCCCCCAATTTTGGCGATCTTAGTAGTTTCTTTAAATATAAAATCGTTGCGATTGGCCTGTAGTTTTAATATTTTATGGTCATGGATATCGTTTATTGCGCCTGTAATTTTTTGCTCTGATCCATTGTCCCATTTCTTAACCGTGCTTTCAAACCAGCGATAGCCTAACTTTTTTGTTAAAAGTCTGATTTGTACACTATCTGGTGCATTAGGGAGATGTTTATTAAGAGATTTTAGAAACAGCTGCTTATCTTCATAATAAAGCAGGTGTTCAAAGAAGCACTCATAAGTACAGGGTATCTCGCCCGGCTCATACCCAAGCAGAGTATAAAAACCAGAGGACCACTTAACGTCTTTTGTGCTGACATTGTATTCCCAGATACCTGTATTTATGCTGTTTATAATTTGGGTAGCCTGGAATTCACCATCATAAGAAAATTTGTCTCCTTCAGTAAAATTCATATTACTCCCTGATTCACAATAATTTATTATGGTGGATATAAAAAATAGTTAGTATTAATTAGTTTAATAAGAATTACAAGCAACTATTGTAAAGTCACAGTTTTTACAATGGTTGCAAATAAGAAGCCAACATTTCAAAGTGGATTCAAATTACTAAAAGTAATTCTTATTTACTTCATTTACAATCCCTTATTATACGCTAAAAGCGTAAAATAAGTTATGTTTTATGCATGATTCAGACGATTTTATTTGTAGAGGCTACAAATGTGGGAAATTAATTTCCCGTATATAATTGATGCTCAAAGTGATAATGTGTACCGGGTCGGCAGTAAAAATATTTGTCTGAAGTGTGCTGCAAGTTACATTATTCGACTAATCGGCCACACTCTTTTTTTCTATTTTTTTATGAATGTCCGCCGTTTCAACCAATGCGGCCGAGCCGTACCAGGGGTGGAGTTCCATAACAAGCGAGCCAGCTTTAATAGCAGGATCAGTTTCGGTTAGCTCTTTGGCTTCTTCAATAGTGCTTACATTAAATATAAATATCCCCCGTATTGGCTGATCATCCATAAATGGCCCTGCAACTATCAGTTTACCTTCAGCAACCAACCGCGTGATATTTTTCAGATGGGCCTTTTGTAATTCTACCCTGGCAGTTGAGTCTTTCGGCCGGTTTGGCCCTGCCTTTAAAAAAGCCATTACATAGGTTTTCATACCATATTCATCAGCGCCTAATTTTTGAGCCAGTTGAGCATCATATTGTAGGTTTTTACTTTGAGCGAAGCAATTAACGCTGCTAACAAGCAACAGTGCTATCATAAGGTTTTTTATCATGATCTGATTATTTAGGAATGATAAATATACTAATCTGTAAACCGTTTTCAAGTTCGTCCAAAGCGTTCTTAGCTATCCATTTGGCCGAGCGGCTTTCCTGTTGCTGAATGCGTTTTGCTGTTTCGATAGCTATTTTGTGAAGTGTTTTGTTTCTTTTACCGATTTGCCTTAATGCCCAGTTAACTGCTTTTTTAACAAAGTTCCGTTCGTCCCGGGCTTCCCGTTCTATGAGTGGGAAAAACTTAATAAATTCTTCATTCCGGGCTTTCTTGTTATGTACCGCATATTCGGCCATCAAAACAAAGCCTGCCCGTTTAATATATTCTTGTTTGGCAGTACTATATTCAATAGCCTTATCCATAGCAAATTCTGTACGATCAAATAAATTCCCGCAAACCTGGTCGCACACATCCCACGATTCAAAATCAGCCACCCAGTTATCCATTTGTTTAGGTGTAACCAGCTTGGGATCACCAATCATGGATGCCAATATCCGGCACTCATGGATGCCAGTATCCCATAACTCAAGTGAAAGATTATGATTTATCCTGATCTCTTTTGCCAATTGACGTACCTGCGGCATCGATACCCCCAACCCTTTGGAGTTATCATACCATAACGTTTCATGCCCTCGAGGTGTAAAGCACTTGATCTTTGTTTTAAATGCGCTATAACTTGATCCATATTCACGAAAGAAAAATAAGAATTATTACCCACAAAAAAAGCCGGGAATAACCCGGCTAAAAGTAAATCAATTCAAAATCAGAGATTTCCCCTCAAATCCTGTTCATGCTCTATAGCCTCAAATAGAGCTTTAAAATTACCGGCGCCGAATGATTTTGCCCCTTTGCGCTGTATGATTTCAAAAAATACGGTTGGGCGGTCCTCCAGTGGTTTGGTGAATATCTGTAATAAATAGCCCTCATCATCACGGTCAACCAGTATGCCTAATCTTTTAAGCGGTTCCAGGTCTTCATCAATATGGCCTACCCGGTCTAACAATTCATCATAATAAGTGGTAGGCACGCTTAAAAATTCAATGCCCCGTTTTTGTAGTTCGGTTACGGTTTCTACAATATTGCCTGTAGCCAATGCTAAATGCTGCACACCTTCGCCCTCATAAAACTCCAGGTATTCTTCTATCTGCGATTTCTTTTTACCCTCTGCCGGTTCATTTATCGGGAACTTTACATAGCCGTTGCCATTACTCATTACCTTGCTCATCAGGGCCGAATATTCGGTGGAGATCATTTTATCATCAAAGGTGAGGATGTTTTTAAAACCCATTACCTCTTCATAAAAACTCACCCAATCGTTCATTTTATGCCAGCCTACGTTACCTACACAGTGGTCCACATAAAGTAACCCGGTGGGAGCAGGGTTATAGTCTGATTTCCATTCCCTGTAACCCGGTAAAAATATGCCCTTGTAATTCTTTCTTTCTACAAATATGTGGGCTGTTTCTCCGTAAAGCTGTATACCGCTGGTACGCACCTCTCCGTATTCGTCTGAAAGTGTTTGCGGTTGTTGGTATGGTACAGCCCCACGACTGGTAGTTTGTTCAAAAGCATCGTAGGCATCATCAACCCAAAGAGCCAATACTTTTACCCCGTCTCCGTGCTTTTTAAGGTGATCAGATATGGGATGATCAGAGTGCAGGGGAGTTGTAAGCACCAGGCGTATCTTATCCTGCTTTAATACATACGAAGCCCTGTCGCGCACACCGGTTTCCGGGCCCGCATAAGCCAGGCTCTGAAAGCCAAAAGCTGTTTTATAAAAGTGAGCCGCCTGCTTAGCATTACCCACATAAAATTCAACATAATCTGTACCGTTAAGCGGTAAAAAATCAGTTGACTTTGTTTGTTTATCTATAGTTAGTGTTTCCATTTTGGTTTATGTTAGCCTCTCTAAATTTCCCCCTACGGGGAAGCTTTTTGTTTTCTTAAACCTCGCTACCGGGAGGGGTGGGTGGAGCTTACCCTGCCCAACTCTTATAATAATTTTCATCTTCAATTTTAATAGCATCTTCTGTCAGCATCAGTGGTTTAAATGGGTCTATCATAACAGCCAGTTCGTCCGTTGATTCTTTGCCAATAGATTTTTCTACACTGCCGGGATGTGGTCCGTGTGGTATGCCGCCCGGGTGCAGGGTAATTTGTCCCTTAACTACACTTTTGCGGCTCATAAAATCACCATCCACATAATATAATACCTCGTCGCTATCCACATTGCTGTGATTGTATGGCGCGGGGATGGATAGGGGATGATAGTCAAACTTCCTTGGCACAAATGAGCAGATCACAAAGTTATGCCCTTCAAAAGTCTGGTGAACGGGCGGTGGCTGATGCAGCCTGCCGGTTATCGGCTCAAAGTTATGTATTGAGAAACCGTAAGGATAGTGGTAGCCATCCCAGCCAACGAAATCGAAAGGGTGAGTGCCATATATGTATGGATATATTAGCCCCTGCTTTTTGATCAGTATCTTAAAATCGCCTTTTTCATCATGTGTCTCTAAATCGACAGGTAACTTAATATCACGCTCACAATAAGGCGAATGTTCCATTAGCTGCCCAAATTGGTTCAGATAGCGTTTTGGCGGGCGTATTGGGCTAAAGCTTTCTACAATAAACAGGCGGTTATCCTCAGTGTCAAATTCCATTTGATAAATGGTGCCGCGTGGTACTACCAGGTAATCGCCATATTCAAATTTAATATTGCCAAACCCGGTTTTTAACGTGCCAGAGCCTACATGCACAAATATCACCTCATCGGCCTGGCTGTTTTTGTAAAAATAGTCGGTCATTGATTTACGCGGGGCCGCCAATGAAATATGCAGATCGCTGTTTACCAAAACCGGCTTGCGGCTTTTTAAATAGTCGTCTTCGGGTTTAATATTAAAACCAATAAGGCTGGTATGCTTCAAATGCTTTTCGCGTGCTATTTTCGGTTCTACAGAATAAGGCTCGCCCAGAGTTTTTACTATGGTAGGGGGATAGGCATGGTACACCAGCGAATACAGGCTCGAAAAACCCTCAGTTGATACCAGTTCTTCAGCATACAATGTGCCATCGGGCTTACGGAATTGTGTATGCCGCTTCGGTGGGATTTTTCCTGATGTATAATAAAATGGCATGGTTTATAGTTATTTAAAAATTGGAATGTTGCAAAGTTGAAATGTTTTATAAATCAATAACTTACAACCTGAAATCTTTTATACGAAACAGTTATAAAGATAGATAGTTTTAAGGAAAAGGCCTCTGAACAAGGGGCTAACCTTACAATATTCAAACTTTACAACCTATCCAACAAAAATTAGTATTGCGCCAAAACGATCTTCGCGAGCATAGCATCCCTAAAGGAAGAAGCATCACTCATAGAAGTGAGCCCGAGGGAGAATAGAAAATGTTTTTGTATGCTCATCATAACTATTACGAAATTAGGGTTATTATATTTAATATGCAAGGGTTGGTTGATTGGGGTGACGAGTACAGCGAAATTGGGATGATTAAATGAGGAGGTTAATTAGTTTAACCATTCAACTTAATATAACTCCACCAGCCTAATCAACTAAAAATAATTAGCTTTGAAAACCTTTTTAACCCAATATACAGGCTTATGAAATTAGTATCCTACAGAACCGAAGACCGGGAGCATCTGGGCATTTTTGTGAACGGGCATATCTACAACTTAAACTCGTGTCATAAGCTGATACCCAATAACATGAATGAATTTTTATGGGGTGGCGACGAACTGATGGATCGCGCTAAAAAGGTGAATGAAGATATCTTGTTGGGGAAGCTGGAGGCTAAAGAAGAGTTGTTTTTTGAGATTATAGCACCCGTGCCGCACCCAACATCTTGCAGGGATGGTTACGCGTTCCGTCAGCATGTGGCTGCTGCAAGGCGCAACCGTAAGGCAGATATGATACCCGAGTTTGACCAATACCCTATATTTTATTTCACCAACCATAATGCTATACAGGGTATAGGCGAAATAGAGTGTATGCCAGATCATTTCCAAAAACTGGATTTTGAACTGGAAGTAGCAGTTGTGCTCAATAAAAAAGGAAGAAATATAAAAGCCGCTGAGGCCGATAGTTACATAGCGGGCTACATGATAATGAATGATATGAGCGCGCGCACCCTGCAAATGGAAGAGATGCTGCTCAATTTGGGGCCGGCAAAGGGAAAGGATTTTTCTACAGTGATAGGGCCCTGGCTGGTAACTCCCGATGAACTGGAACAATATAAAGTAGCCCCCAAGTCAGGCCATGCCGGCAATAATTATAAACTTGCCATGAAATGCCATGTGAACGGAAAAACGGTATCAAGCGGTAATATGGCTGATATGGATTGGACCTTCGCCGAGATTATTGAGCGTTGCGCTTATGGCTGCGATGTGCTGCCCGGCGATGTTATCGGCTCAGGGACGGTAGGCACTGGCTGCTTTTTGGAACTGAATGGTACCGGCTTGCTCAACGATCCCAACTACACGCCCCAATGGCTGCAACCCGGTGATTTGGTGGAGATGGAGATAACAGCACTCGGCATTTTAAGCAACGTAATAAAAAAGGCAGATAGTGATTTTTCGATACTGGCTTTAAAGAAGGTGTGAAAACAGGAAGCCGGTTTATAAATTTCTCTTACATCGGCTATCTCAAATCTCAAATCTAAAATTTACATTTGAAGCATGAGTATCAGCGTTGAATCATTAACCAAAGTTTACGGCCGGCAAAAGGCTGTTGATGGCATTTCGTTTAGTGCTGCACCGGGTGTGCTGGGTTTCCTGGGGCCAAATGGCGCAGGCAAATCAACCACCATGAAAATACTCACGGGCTTTATCCCCCAAACATCAGGCAAGGCAACGGTATGTGGTTTTGATGTGGAAACGCAGGCATTGGAGGTAAAGCGCAATATTGGCTACCTGCCAGAGAGTAACCCGCTTTACCAGGATATGTATGTAAAGGAGTCGCTGGCCTTTATTGCCAGTATCCACCGGATAGAGCAGCCCGAAAAACGTATCAACGAAATTATAGAACTAACCGGGCTTACGCCCGAGCAGCATAAAAAAATAGGGCAGTTATCCAAAGGCTACCGTCAGCGGGTGGGTTTGGCGCAGGCCATTATTCACGATCCGCAGGTATTGATACTGGACGAACCAACCTCGGGCCTCGACCCAAATCAATTAATAGGTATCCGCCAGCTAATACGCGATTTGGGTAAAACTAAAACCATCATCCTATCCACCCACATAATGCAGGAGGTAGAAGCAGTATGCGGTCAGGTGATCATCATAAATCACGGTAAAATTGTAGCTAACGATTCACTTGAGGGTTTGCAAAAGAAGAATGGGGGGAAATCTCTGGAGAATATCTTTATTGAACTGACCAATATAAATATAGAGGCATAATGATTTTCTAAGGCTGTAAAAACCTTGCTTATTAAGCGTGAGCTATCCGCCAGTATCAGCAGCTGCCTGGAGTGGTTTACTGGTGGCTTCTTTATCCAATATCGCCCGAGGCTGGCTTATTAGCTTAAATGTAGGTTCAATTAGTTACTTATTTATCCATGAAAAAATTCATCGTTTTAATATTATCGGCTATAACCCTAACCGCAACCGCGCAAACTATCACAAACAAAGCATTCAGCGCGGGCTTTGAACTGGCTATACCATCAAATGGAGTTTATAATATCGGCCTGGGGGCATCAGCCAAATTTGAAGTGCCCATTGTGGCCCCGGTTAGCTTATCATTAACTGGCGGATTCACTACCCTTTTTTATAAAAGCAACCTGTTCAATTCATCGCGCACCCCTGGTGCTGCCGGCTTTGTGCCGTTAAAGGCAGGCTTAAAGGCTTATTTATCTCAGAATTTTTATGCCGAAGGCGAAGCAGGAACGGCGATTGAAACTAACTACGGCAAGCAAAGCTCCTTCGCATTTTCTATAGGCCCGGGCTTTATTGTACCGGTAAATGACAACCGTGGGATTGATATCAGCTTCAGGTACGAAAGCTGGTCGGGACAGTTAAGGCAAACAGCACTGAGGTTTGCTTACCGGTTTGGGCGGTAGGATTATTTTGATGAGCAGTTTTAACTTAATAAATCCCTTTTTGCATTAAAGAATATTGTTGTAATTTCGGCAACTAAGAGCCCATATTTATAGTGTATAGTATTCTTAAGAAAGAAATAACTTCTTACCTCAGTTCGCTGGTCGCCTATGTTACCATTGGCGTATTTTTATTGGTATTAGGATTGTTTTTATGGGTATTCCCCGATTCAAGTATTTTGGATTACGGGTATGCCGGTTTAGATAGCCTCTTCAGTACAGCCCCATACCTGTTCATGTTCCTGATCCCCGCTATAACTATGCGCTCATTAGCTGAGGAGCGGAAGGAAGGAACGTTTGAATTACTGCTCACCCGCCCCCTTACAGACAGGCAGATAGTATTGGGTAAATTTTTTGCCTGTGTGCTGCTGGTACTATTCGCATTGATACCTACACTGGTATATTATTATTCGGTATGGGTATTAGGCACACCACAGGGCAATATTGATACCGGGGCAGTTATTGGTTCCTATATCGGCTTGTTCCTGCTGGGCTCATGCTTTGCAGCTATTGGCCTATTCGCTTCGTCGGTAAGCAAAAACCAGATCATCGCCTTTACCATAGCGGTTTTTCTCTCTTTCTTTTTCTATAGCGGGTTTGACTCTTTAAGCACCCTTTTATCATTGCAGAATTTAGGCTTGCAGCATTTGGGTATTACTGAGCATTACGAATCGGTGAGTCGTGGCGTACTGGATACCCGCGACCTGGGTTATTTTGTTTGCCTGAGCGCCTTATTTATCTGGTTCACCTTATTGGTGATAAAAATACAGCGGCATAAAACGGCTAACCAAAAAGGAATGCTGGGTGCTTTAGCGGTAATTATTATGGTAGCGATAATTTCATCAGTTACTTTTACGCGGTTTGATTTTACTACCGAGAAACGTTATACCATATCAAAAGTAAGTCGCAATATACTGGATAGCCTAACCAAGCCTGTAAAGGTTACGATATATTTAAACGGGAGCAACCTGCCCGGAGGCATGAAAAGGCTGCAAGGCGCCGTGCGGGATATGCTTGCAGACCTGAAATCATACAGCAACAAGCACCTGCAATTTGAATTTGTTGATCCTTTGGACCAGATCAAAGCCATGTCTCCCGATCAACAGAAGCAAGCTTATGATAGCCTGGAGGCAAGGGGTATAAAAGCTCAGAACCTGAGCGTAAAAACCGATAACGGATTATCCCAAAAGATCATTTTCCCTGAGGCGTTAGTTACATCGGGTGATAAAGAAATAGTAGTTAATTTAATACTGACCAGGATAGGGCTTTCGGACGCTGAACAGTTAAATAATTCTATTGAAAACCTGGAATATGCCTTTTCATCAGCTATTAAGAAAGTAGCCAGCGGTGGTAAACCACGCATTGGCTTTACCGAAGGGCACAGCGAACTAACCGATGTACAGTTAAATGATGGAATGAAATCATTAGCTGATGGGTACGAAATTGACCGGGTTGACCTGAAAACTATTCCTTTTTCTCTATTAGAAAAAATAAGACTGCTGGTAATACCCAAACCCGATAAGCCGTTTACCGAACTCGAAAAATACAAACTGGATCAATTCATTATGCGTGGCGGCCGGGTTTTGTGGACGATAGACCAGGTAAGCGCGGAACTGGATAGCCTTAGAGGGCATGGGGGCGAACAGCTATCATTCAACAAACGATTGAATTTAGATGATCAGTTATTTGTGTATGGCGTGCGTATTAATTATGATCTGATAGCTGATATGAACTGTGCCCAGATACCTGTAGCCACAGGAAATGTAGGCGGGCAGGCGCAGATACAAAATGTGCCCTGGTTATTTTATCCTGTATTAATACCATTATCAAAGCACCCGGTAGTGAAGAATCTGGATGGTATACGCACTGAATTTACTAGTACGATAGACACCATCGCCACTAAAGGAACCCAAAAAACCATCCTGCTTACGTCATCACCTTATAATAAAAAGTTTAATGCCCCATACATGCTATCGCTGCAGGCATTGGAGCAGGAGCCCGATCCTAAAACCTTTCAAAATCAACCTAAAGTTGTTAGTGTGCTGCTGGAAGGCAAATTTAAATCGGATTTTATGAACAGGCCGTTACCGGAAGGTTTGACGGAGAAGATAGAATCGTTACCGGAGAGCAAGCCGACAAAAATGATCGTTATCAGTGATGGGGATGTATTTAAAAACCAGGTTGGCGCTGATGGTTCACCATTCCCTTTGGGATATGATCATTATACCCGGCAAAGCTATGGCAATAAGAATCTTTTATTGAATATAGCCGACTACCTGACCGATGATTCGGGCCTGATAGCACTGCGCACCAAAGAGATACAGATACGCCTGCTTGACCGGGCGCGCATACGCAGCGAAAAATTGTATTGGCAGGTAATAAATAATGTGATCCCGTTGGCTTTTGTGTTAATATTTGCTATTTTTCAACATTATATACGCAAGCGAAAGTATGCTCATTAAATTTTATACTTTTGGGTGATTAATACTATTATGATATGAGATTTATTGTTTCTACATCAACATTACTCAAGCAATTACAGTCTGTAAGTGGTGCTTTAAGCAATAGTACCGTATTGCCGATAATGGAAAACTTTTTGTTCGAGATAAAGGATGGAAACTTAACTATTTCGGCTACGGACCTGCAAACAAGCATGACCACATCCTTAACTGTTGAGGCAAAAGAGAACGGACGTATAGCCATACCGTCGCG
>JAQBOK010000193.1 GCA_028288085.1 Mucilaginibacter sp. | reverse complement strand
TGGAATACACCGCTGCCCAATATAGGCCCTGTTCATTTAGCTGATTGGACAACGGGAAAGGCATGGGGGATTTTATGGACCGTAGTTAAAGTATTACTATTAGTAGGAATACAGATGTGGATACGGTGGACGCTGCCAAGGTTACGGGTAGATCAGTTGATGAACCTGTGCTGGAAGGTGCTAACACCATTGGCATTTTTATGTATGTTGATATCCGGAATATGGCGGCTGTGGATGATGTAGTTTTTTATTCCGGATTTCGAATTTTCGATTTCGGATTTAGTTATATTGATTAATGATTGAGATAATCAGGTTACAAAGTTAAAGATCAAAAGAATCACTGGTTCAGACAATAAGGAATGTTTAAAAACGCGATAAACGGATTTGCTACGGCATGGAAGGGATTAACCCTTACCATCAGGCACCTTTTTGCATCAAACGCGAAACGAAAGATCATATCTGTAAGTGACGAGAATTATTTTAAGCGATTAGAAGGAACTAATACCATACAATATCCGGCACAAAAACTGCCCGTGCCCGAAGTTGGCCGGTACCAACTGGAAGTGGAGATGGACGATTGTATTGTTTGTGATCTTTGTGCTAAGATATGCCCGGTTGATTGCATTGATATTGAAGCCATTAAAGCTACAGAAGCTATAGGGCAAACATCTGATGGCACTACTAAACGCCTGTATGCCGCCAAGTTTGATATAGACATGGCCAAATGCATGTACTGCGGCCTGTGCACCATTGTATGCCCTACAGAATGCATCACCATGACTAACCAATATGATAAAAGTGTATTTGAATTAAAGGATCTTACCTACGAATTTTCAGATATGACGCCCGAAGAAGCTGCTGAAAAACGCATATTGATAGAAAAGCAGAATGCCGAACGGCAAGCCGCCAAATTGGCGGCCATACAGAAAAAGGAGGGCGGAGAATGACAATGATACGGCTTGTGTTTTATTTGATGGGCTTCATTGCGCTGGCATCGGCAATTTTTGTAGCGGCCAGCAAAAGCCTGGTTCGTTCGGTCTTTATGTTTTTTGTGACCCTTTTGGCTTTGGCTGGTTTGTACGTGCTGGCTTTGGCTGATTTTATCGCCATAACTCAGATCGTGATCTATGTTGGGGGGATATTGGTACTCATCATGTTTGCCTTTATGTTATCCGGTAGGGAAACCCTGGCAAACTTACAGCAACAGGATAATCGCTTTGTGAGTATAAGTAAACTACCAGCTTTGTTGCTGGTAGTATTGTTTTTTATTGTAATGGTAAATATTCTGTTTAAAGCCGACATTAATAATTTGCTATGGGTAAAAAAATCAATAGCATTTAAGGGTACTGTTACCCCCGGCGATGAGATGACTACTAATATTGGGATCAATTTGATGTCTCGCTACCTATTGCCTTTTGAAGCTATATCCATTTTGCTGATGATGGCACTGGTAGGCGCAGCGCATTTAGCAAGAAAGGAGAAAAATCCATGATCACATTACTTGATTTTTTGATTGTAAGCGCGGGTTTATTTTGTACGGGTTTATATGTGATCTTAACCAAACGTAATGCCATACAAGTACTTATTGGCATTGAACTAATGTTGAACGCCGCAATTTTAAACCTGGTTGCTTTTGGAAAGTATGACCGTATCAACAACAGCGGACAACTTTTCGCCTTATTTGCTATCGTACTGGCAGCCGCAACAACAGCTGTGGCATTGGCCATAATTTTAAATATTTACAAGAAATATAAAACGATAGATCCCGGAAAGGTGGATAAGTTAAAAGATTAAAATGAGCAAATTAACTCACATTATTGCCGGGAACGGTGCGACCCCTGAACTATGCAAATCAGGGAGAAAGATTAAATCGTTTAATATTTTAGTTATTGTGATATTTTGTCTCTTTGGTATATCCAATATCGCCTTTGCCCAGGAAGATGCGTATGAAAAAGCAGAAGTGGCGCAAAAGACCAAATGGGAATCATTTAACGCCAGGTACAATAATCCGGCATACATAATAGATGAGAAATTGGTGAAGGATTCAGAATCAAAACAAATAGTAGATAATCTCGATCCCTACGCTGTTGTAAAAATAACCGTCGTAAGAGGCGCTACACACCGGGAAAGAAATGCCGTTTATATAATTACTGATTTGGATAAGATATCAGCCTATCAAAAAAAATTGGCTGCTTTCTCAAAGGAATATACAAACTATCTGGAGGTTAATCACAATCGGGATGCCCTTTTTCATTATTTTATAGACGGTGTAATGTTAAAAGGTTTTCGCCCGGCGATTATACAAAAGCTTTTTGAAATTCCAGCTCAAAGTATTAAAGACGTTGAACTTAAATTGAAGAATTCCACTAACGGGAATATAAATAGGGTTTTCATCACAACAAAACAATAAGCATTCAATAAAAAAGAAATTGTGAACATTTTAACCGAGGATTAAGGATTGGAACAGATTTTACACGCAATAGATAAATTAATCATATACCTAACATTCGGGGCGGTACTAATGCCTCTGCTTGCTTTTGTGATTAATTTCTGTCTTCCCGGTAAAAATAACAAGATAGCCGGATGGGTATCAACCATTGCAATTTTGATCAGTTGCGTATT
>JAQBOK010000182.1 GCA_028288085.1 Mucilaginibacter sp. | reverse complement strand
GTATTCAAATGCGTGGGGCCTATCCCTTTGCCAATATGTTTTAAAATGGTTCCCTTGCTGTTTAAGTAATAAACACCTGATGAGTAGGTTGGAGCATAAACCCATATATCATCCTGGTTATCAATATATATTTTGTACGATGTGTTGAGGCCAGGAGGCAGTTTATTTACGGCATATGAACGATAATTTACCCGGAAGCTTTTGGGATTGAGCCTTTCCAGCACGCCACTGTAATAACTGAGCCATATATTCCCTTTTGAATCCTGGGAAAGATCAGACACCGTGTTTGCATAAATGGAAGTAGTATCGGCTAAACGATGTACCAGGTGGGCTACCTTATGCAATTGCGGATCGTATTTAAAAAGCCCCATAGTTGCATGCAAAAACCAATAATTGCCCTGGCGGTCTTTTTTTATAGCGGTAATGTGGGCATCGGGTATGGCAATTGAACGCAGGTAGCCACTTATATCATGACTGAATTTTTCTGTAGCGGGATCATAAATATTAAACCCATTGCGGGTTTCCACCCATAGTTTATGGTCAGGCCCTTCGCTGATGCTTACAATAAAATCATCGTTTAAGGATGATGTATCACTGCCAGAATGCTTAAATACTTTAAACTTATAACCATCATATTTGTTTAGTCCTGACAAGGTGCCAAACCACATAAAACCTTTGCTGTCTTTAAAAATACAGTTTACCTGGTCATGTGATAAGCCATTGTTGAGGTCAAGCCGTGAAAATTGAAACTGATCATTTTGTGCTTTTAATAAATTACTTATTAAAAGCGCAAAACATATCAATACTAAAGCTTTACACTTCATGGAAGGTATTAACGGCAAAACAGGTTACAATTGGTACGTATCAAAAGTACTTGCATTAATAAGTAATGCGTAATACTTTTTTGGCATTTTTTAGTTTAAAACATCCAATTTACAAAAATAACATGGTTAAATGAACGGTATGGCAATAAGTATTTTAAGCTTACTTAATACTATTCTTCCATTTTACAATTTCGAATTGCTTTATTGTGAAGTATTTAAAAAGTTTGCAGAATATTCTTTTGTTTATGAAAAATCATTTTTCAAACAACATTGGTAAGTTTTTGCATAGAAAGGGTAATTCATAAATCATAAATAATACCTTTATCCCCATTAATGGATACCGCAACTACCTCATCGGCACCTGCTGCTAAAAAAGGCCCTTCTATTAAGCAGCGCCTGGCAAGTACTTTTGTTACTTTATACAACATCAACAAGTTTATACTTCGTTTTTTCAAGGAAGCTTTTTTGCCTCCATTTGAATTAAAGGAGGTAATGCGTCAATGTTATGAAACCGGCGTGCGCTCATTTACCCTGATAACCTTTACAGGTTTTATTACCGGCTTAATTTTCACCAAGCAATCCAGGCCTTCATTGTCTAACTTCGGAGCGCAATCATGGCTGCCATCACTGGTATCTATCGCTATTATGCGTGCATTGGCGCCATTAGTAACCGCGCTTATAGCCGCCGGAAAAGTAGGATCGAGTATTGGTGCCGAAATAGGTTCCATGCGCGTTACCGAACAGATAGATGCTATGGAAGTATCTGGCACCAAGCCTTTTAAGTACCTGGTATGCACCAGGGTGCTGGCCACAACCCTTACCTTACCCATATTGGCCACCTATACAGGTTTTGTTGCTTTATTGGGTGGATATTTAAATGTTTCTGTAAATGAAGGCACAAGTTACACTACCTTTATGGAACAGGTTTTTGAACCCCTTACTTTTGTTGATTTCGCTGCATCATTAGCCAAGTCTATCGTATTTGGTTTTACTATTGGAATTGTTGGTTGTTACCAGGGCTATTTTTCAACAAAAGGAACCGAAGGCGTGGGTAAAGCAGCAAACGGCGCGGTGGTAACTGCTATGTTTTTAATATTTGTTGAAGAAATACTGATCGTTCAGATAGCGGGCTGGTTCCGCTAATTATAGGTTATGGAAAAAGGCAAAGCAAATATAGATTACAACAATCCGGTTATTAGCATAACAGGGCTTGAAAAATCCTTTGATGACTATGAAGTTTTGCGTGGCATTGACCTTGACCTTTACCAGGGCGAGAACCTGGTAGTGCTGGGTCGTTCGGGCACCGGAAAATCAGTGTTGATCAAAATCATATCGGGCCTGTTGACACCAGACAAAGGCGAAGTAACGGTTTTAGGGCACGAAGTGAATAATATAACCGATAAAGAATTACAGGAATTAAGGATAAGGATGGGTTTCTCATTCCAAAACAGCGCATTATATGATAGCATGACGGTGCGCAAAAACCTGGAGTTCCCGTTGGTACGTAACCGCAAGGGCATTACCCGCGCAGAGATAAACAGATCGGTTGAAACTGTACTTGACGCGGTTGGCCTTTCACAAACTATTAACCAAATGCCGGCAGAACTATCAGGCGGCCAGCGTAAAAGAATAGGTATAGCCCGTACGCTGATACTTAATCCCGAAATTATGCTGTATGATGAACCTACCGCAGGCCTTGACCCAATTACCTGTATCGAGATCAACGATCTTATTAACGAGGTGCAGCAACGCTTTCATACATCATCTATCATTATTACACACGATCTGACCTGCGCCAAAAGCACCGGCGATCGTATCGCGATGCTGCTCGACGGGCAGTTTCAACGGGTTGGTTCGTTTGAAGAAGTTTTCAATACGAATGACGGACGCGTAAAACCATTTTTTGAATATAACTTTATACAATAGTATTTACCCCATATCAAATGGATCAAAAAGAAAATCGAAAAGCAATTATAGTAGGGATATTTTTATCGCTTGGCCTTGTTGTATTCGTAGTTGGCGTACTTACTTTAGGAGGTTCACAAAAAACCTTTTCAAAAAGCATACACCTTAGCGCTACGTTTGATGATGTTGCAGGCTTAAAAAAAGGGAACAACGTATGGTTCTCCGGTGTTAAGGTAGGCACTATAAGCAGTATCCGTTTTACAGGCCCTTCGCAGGTTGATGTAAGAATGAGTATTGAGGAAGGCACACAACAATACATACACCGCAATGCAGGCGTTAAAATAAGTTCCGACGGGCTTATCGGCAACAAGATCATTGTGATAGACGGTGGGAGCCCCCAAGCGCCAACAGTACAGGATGGAGATCAGCTACAAGCCGAAAAGCTATTATCAACCGATGATATGCTGAAAACGCTGCAACAAAACAACCAGAACATACTATCTATAACCAAAGATTTTAAGGAACTGAGCCATAGAATATTAGAAGGCAAGGGCACAATTGGCGCATTACTGGCTGATAGTACGATGGGGTTACAATTCCGCAGCGCTATACGAAACCTGCAGATCACCACCGAAAGCGCAGCGCGTATGGCAGGCCAGCTTGACAATTTCAGTAAAAAACTGAATAGTAAAGGCGGACTGGCAGATAACCTACTGACCGATACAATCACCTTTAACAAAATAAAGGCATCTGTTGCACAATTGCAGAAAACGGTAAACAGTGCCAGTACATTTACTGAAAACCTGAACACCGCAAGTAAAAAACTAACCACTACTGATAATGCCATAGGCGAATTGCTGAACGATCCTAAAGGTGCCGAACAGGTAAGGAGTTCGCTCAATAACCTACAGCAAAGTTCCATTAAACTGAATGATGACCTTGAAGCAGCACAACACAATTTTTTCCTAAAGGGATACTTTAAGAGTAAAGCAAAGGCGAAAGCGGATAGTTTGAAGGGCAATAAATAATGAGTATAAATTAATGATTTGGTTGATAGTATTAACCTTACAACATTAAAAAGATGAAACCCGGTGATAAAGTAATATGTGTTGATGCCAGTATCGACGCAGAAAAATCTGAAGAGATAAGGCGTGATTTTGAGATTTGGGTTACCAAGGACAAAGAATATACTATACGCGAAATATTAGACAATAACGGAATAGTCCCCGGCGTACTGCTGGATGAGATACATAACTTTCCAAAATTTTTTAAACTGATCAACCGCACACAGGAACCCGCATTTGCCATTTGGCGGTTCAGGAAACTGAACTATGCGACCGCTACTGCCAAGGAAGAAAATGAGACAGAATTGGTAGAGGTTGCAAAACCAGAGAAGGCATTGCCAAACGAGAGCCCCAATAAATAGCAAACCACACGTGCGCTAATTCCTCAGTAGGGCAACAAACGCTATTCATGATACTCTTTTATATCACAATGATTGATATTAAATTGCCTAAAGATATTTAATGCCCGTTCTGTGATAACAAGTCTCGTATTATGAATAATATAAAAATATTCATTCTCATTCCCAATAACTCTGAACGTCATGCTTATCTATAAATGCTTCAACAATTCATCGGGTGAGAGTACCACTATTCCGGTATCTTTAAAATCCTTTAAATTCCTGGTTACTATAAAGTCGATATTATTTAAGGAGTTTGCTGCAAATATCTGGATGGCATCTTCGAAATCCTTGTGTTTTGATAGAAGGCTTTTTTTTACAATATCCAGGTCTATGGGAATAAGTTCTATAAAGTCAAGCAACGAAAATAAAATTGTTCTCAATTCAGCTTCATCACACGCGAAACATTACAGAGAATATAGTAAAATTCAAATCATTGTAAACATAAAATATTCTGAGTAGTTAATTATCGGGGACCAAAGCTTCTGTTACATTAAATTCAAACGATCATGAAAACAATGGCAAAAGAGAATAAGGCAAATAAAAAGCTCGTTACCAAACGTGCGAAGCTGATACAAACTGAAGAGTTGGAAACAGAACTTCCGCTAAGTGAAAAAGATGAGGTTAAAAAAGCAGAAAATGACATGAATGAATTCAGGAAAAAACATCCGTAGATAATACTTAGATTTAGCCCATCATAGTTAAGTCTTTTATGATAAAATACAACCTGCTTAACGCTTTATTGGCGCTGTTTATATTTTCTTCGTGCCAAACAGCTATCAAACCCGAAGCTTTATATGGCAAATGGAAATACGTTAAAGTGGAAAATCCAAATAGCCACCCGATTGATAGCGTTTCTTCAACCGAACTGGCAATGGAGGTGCCTTATATTCAATTTTCTAAAAATGATAGCCTGGTGATCTGGTGGGGCGGCAAAGTATTATCACATGGCACATTTCACCTGGATGGCAGCAATATCCGCGTAAAGGAAATTTTAGCTGATGGAAAAACAAGAGAATTTCCATTCTATGTATCTAAACTGACCGAAAAGGATTTGATATTTTCAACAAGCGGCGAAGACGGATCAAAAGTAACAGCGGTGAAGGAGTAGACGGTTGCGGTTACCATTTAGTGTAAGTGGTAGAATTGAAAAGTTTTGAATAAAAAGGTGATACTTAACCAATAATTTACACATATCTATAAAAGGATGATTTATGCACTATATCAACAATGCAGATCAATTAACTACAGGACCTGGATATACAAGCCATCTACCCAACCAGCGAAAAACTGGTTATCCGTACTTTATCGAACGGGTAAATCAAGGTGAAGGTGGCAATGTAAGGTTTGGTATTAATGCAGGGCCCCGTAAGAGACCCTGCATGAGTTAAAAGTTTATTACCACAAAAATAACGGCAAAAGCCATATCGGCGAAACGTAGTACGGATCGTAGTATGGTTCGTAATAGGTAACAGTTTCTTCTTCAACTACTTCATCCTCGTTGTAGTTGCTATTGTTGTTTTTCTCCTGATTTATTTCTTCTTCGAGCAGTTTTATCATCAGTTCGGAGCCCTGACCTATCATATCAGCCATAGCATCTTCGCCAACTTCTTCGGGTTTGATTGCGGTTTTGCAAATCTCCTCAATCTCTTTCCAAGTATTGTCAGAAACCAGGTCCATCTGCCAGCCAGATGAGGTTGTGTCAAACCGGTTCTCATTAATGAAAGACATAAATACGACCTCGGCAGGATCTATCTTTTTAAACAGGGCAACCGCAATCCGCAGATCATCAAAACGTTCGTCATTTGTAAAATCAGCCCAGGCGTCGTCGCTATCAAAATCAAAATAACGGGCAAAGGCAAATTCACCCTTTTCAAGATCTACAAAAGAAAAAATATCATACACCTTCAAATACTCCGTATAGCGCTTCATAAAGATGTTGTATACATCTTGCCCCTTTGCGGTTGCCTCGTAATTAATGCCTGTAGTTTGGATATATCCTTTCGAGAGCAATTCGATAAACAAAGGCTCCAGTACGCTGTCGTCTCCGTTATCAACTGTCCGGAATTTGTGAGTGTCATCTATCAGTTCGTTTAAAAGAATAATGGCCTTAAATGTCTTTTTATTATCGTCTGTTATAAACATGGGTTTTTAAATAAAAGCAAATTGTCATTGCGAAGAGGAACTACGAAGCGACCGCATACTTTACAGAGCGGCTCTGCAGTGTGTGAGATTGCTACGCTATCGCTCGCAATGACAAATAAATAATATAAATTAATTCAACAGTTTGGTGCGCTTAGCTTTAATGGCTTCCAGGGCATTTGAGGATGAACCCGGTCCAAGCACTTTGTTGATCTCCTGTTCGGTTGATAAAGTTGAATCTTCGATCTGCGCATAAGCTGCGGCACGGAATTCCTGTGCCGAGGCTTTTTGATCCATTCTGTTCAAAGTAGCCATTAAGCCGTCAGTGTCAACACTTGATAGTGTTTTATTGATCTTTTCAGACACTTCGGCTGTTTTAGCACGTGAGCTGATCAATTGTGCGCGGCTTTCAGTTTCAGCTATCTGGTCCTTTATCTGTTTAATTTTAAGGTCCATAACAGCAACGGCGCTTTCTTCTTTTTCGGCCATTTTTGCAAACTGGTCGGCCTCGGTTGTGGCAGCTTGGTAGGCTTCAGCAGCTTTAGCAGCAAGGTCATTTCCTTTGGCTTCGTCCAGTTGTTTAGTTTCCACCCTGTCTAATAGATCATTGGCTTTCTTTTCCCAATCGGCGGCTGAGTTGCGGTATTGCAACTCGCTTGCGCGGTGCTGCAAGGCAAGTGCCTTAATTTCGGCTTCGCCCTGTATGGCCTCCTGGTAATTGGATCTTAATTCGCGAAGGATCTGATCGGCCATTTTTGCCGGATCTTCTAAATGATCAACTGCGGCATTAGCCTCGGCTTTGCCTATACGGAATAATCTGTCGAATATGCTCATTTTATTAAAATTTGAATTAGTAATTGAATCTTATGATTAAATATAAATTATCTTCTGCGTCCAAAACCACCGCGGCTGTGTCCAAATCCTGACGATCTGCCCGAACCACTGCTTCTGCGGCCAAAACCACCACTACGTACAGGGCTGGAACTGCGTGTGCCGAATGATCTTTGCGATCTGCCAGGAGAACTTAAACTACTGCGACTACCCCTTGATGACATTGACGATGAAGTGGTTGGCCTGAAAGTACTTACCGTACGCACATGGCTATAATAAGATGGATAATATCCATAGTGGTACATCGGCATATAATACATATGCGGGCGCATAAAATAGCTCAGGAGCAACATATCAGTCAACGAGAAAGAAGAATGATAATAGTTGTTGGGGCCGGCATAATCAGGATTGCCCTGGACATTAAGATCGGCAGTATTATTATCCTGGTTGGGCTGTATATTGATACGGGCCACTGTTACCGAATCGGCAGCACTTACATCGTCTACTACATTTAACCTGTTTTTGTCTGGTTCTTCCACCTTTAAATAATCAATATTGCCATCCTTATCAAGGTCGAGATTGTTGATGTGATTATTGGGATCGTTGATCGCTTTTTCCAGTGTTTGCGGGTCGGTGCTGGTTTTAACCAGTTGCGCCAGCTTGTTTACATCGAAACCGGCCGGAGCATTATTTTCAATGGTTACACTATTTTGCTGCGGTGGATTTTGTGAACAACCCGCAGCAAGAAATATTAAGGTAATGCCTAAAAGTATTTTTTTCATGATATTCTGTGAATGTAAAATTATGGAACTTGTAATTTATTTCAGCGCCTGGTGGGCATTTTTTTTGAAGGTTTATTTTTGGTATTTGGACAAACGTAGGAGTTAAATGTTACAAATTTGTAAGTATTTGAATTTGTGATCCGAAACCCTTGAAGATAACCTAAGTGTTATGATTTAGAAAAACACCCAGGCTCATAAAAATGTGTTTCATTGATAATCAAAGGAGGATATTTATGAAACAGCAAGTAATTGAAGATGTAAACATTATGCCTCATTTAGATAGAGCCTGTGGCCTTGATATGCATAAGGACAAGATCGTAGGCTTTATCTCATGGAAAGACGGCGGCAATCAGGGGTTCAGAGAATTTGGCACATACACCTGCGAACTCAAACAGATCAAAGTTTGGTTACAGGAGAATGATATTCAGCACAAAAAATCCCTGCTTCCGGAAGAAACAAGGATTTGAAAGAAACTTATACTTTGAAACAATTATTTTAGTGCGTAGTTGGTAAAACCACTGTCAACCAACAATTCCGTCGCTTTGTCTTTCATTTTTTTTGAGTTTATGAATTTAAAAACCATACATACCACCCGAAACGGAAATTTGCTCTCCCGTAATCCAGGCTGCATCATCGGAAGCAAGAAATACGGCAGCTTTCGCAATATCTTCGGGCTGACCTCTACGACCAAGCGGTGTATTGGCAACAAACATTTTTTCATACTCACTGCCAGTGGTGACACCCGCACTACGTGCACCTTCTGTTTCCGTAGCGCCCGGCAAAATAGAATTGATACGAATGTTTTTTGCACCCAGTTCTTTCGATAAAGAAATCGTTATGGCATCTAATGCCGCTTTAGTTGCAGAATATAATGAGACTCCCGCCATCGGCATTTTGCTTGCACCTGAACTGATATTGATGATATTGCCACCCTTATCGCCAAACAGTTTCAAAGATGCCTGGATAGTAAGTACAGGACCCAAAACATTTACGTCGAAATGCTGATGAAAAGCTTCTACCGTTGCCTGTTCAATAGGTAAATATTGCTGAAACACCGCGTTGTTTACCAAAATATCCAACGTGCCGAAAGCCTTTTTTGTTTCTTCAAACAGTCTGGCTACATCGGCTTCTTTCGATACATCGGCCTGTACCGAAATGGCTACGCCTCCATTGTCAATTATCTCCTTAACCACTTTATCTGCGCCTTCTTTACTTGAGGCATAATTCACAACTACCTTTGCGCCTTCTGTCGCAAAGTGTTTTGCGATAGCCGCACCTATTCCTTTTGATGCACCGGTAACTACCGCTACTTTGTTTTTCAGTTTACTCATTATTTCTATTTATTAATACATTTTTTGTTGATATTCATTGAATCGTTTGATTTCAAATTCTTCAGGATTTTTCCGTTCTGAATCATATCCAAAGATGCTGTGCTGTAACGAACTGCGTGTTGACATGAATCATTAAATGCGCTTGATATAAGTCAATTCAAGGTGATGACCTATATCACATTAAGCTGATAACTAATTGCAAAATAGCAACTTAAGATAGAGTCGAAAAACCAAAACGGCAGAAAGCCAGACCGGTCACAACGGCATATATTCCATTAGTGAGCACCTTTTTTGCATTCAGGAAGATATATCGATGAGGGTTTCTGAAGCGGCAATTGAAAAGCCGCCGCTTTGTGGAAAAGCTATATTAAAGCGTGTTGTTTGCGGGCGTGTTATGGGATGTTCCTGTTCTGGTAAAAAACTAAAATGATATTTTTATTTAGATACCGAATTTCATCCTTGGATAAAAATCTATTTAAAAGAGTTTTTTCTTATCCTGCTCAAAGTTTCCGGGGATAAACCCAGATAAGAAGCGATCATATTTTGCGGGAACCGCTGTAGAAAATGCGGATAATTGCTGATCAAATCCTCGTAACGCTCTTCAGCCGTATAGCTCATAGCGGCCTGCATTCTTTTCTGGTTTGCAATGGTGTAATTTTGACTGATTACGTTCGCCATCGCTGAAAAGGCAGGTATATGCTTAAGAAACTCCTCAATTTGAGCATTGGTTGATTGCAGAACCTCCAAATCCTCCAGCGCTTCAATATTAAAGCGACTTGGCGTTAATAGGTAAAAGCTTTCAAAATCGGCCAGCCACCAGTTTTCCAAAGATAATTTCAGTATATGTTCATGCCCTTTTTCATCTACCGTAAAGGTTCTGGCAGATCCTTTTACAATAAATCCAATATATTTACATATGTCTCCTTCCTGTAAAAAGTATTGCCGTTTTCGAAGTTTTTTGGGTTTGAAATGTGCCATCAACAAATACTTATCATCCGCTGAAAGCAGTTTGCCTGATATTTCTTGAATGTAATCGAAAAGCGCTTCAAAATTGGACATCGTTCAAATATAGAATTATTCGCAATTTACTCAAGATGCCTGATAAAAGACTAAAAAAAACAAACATCGTAAATCACTCAGCATGCTCAATGGCGTAGGTGAAATAGATGACAGTTCTTTCGATCTCCCTAGTTTTGGCACGGACCTTTCCGAATGAGTGAGCCTTTCCGGCTATATTTACATGTATTTACTGCGTGTTACTTTCAATGCTACAGAAACACATTCTCTTTTTGGCAATGTTAATTGAAGCAACAAAAAATCCCTGCTTCCTGAAGAAACAGGGATTTAAAGAAACTTATAATCAAACTTTGTGTCCTTCTCCAAAAGGCAGGATCGCACCGAAATTTGCCATCACGATTCATCAGTCGAACTTGATCAAGTCCTTAAAGATGAGTTTACCCCAGGTATTTCCATGCGCCTGCACAAGCAATCCGCCTTCCGAAAGCCCTCCAAGCTTGATTGGCGCGAAACCGAGATTTTCCGCAAGCGCACCAATCTCCGCTGCCGCGCCGTCATCGTCGCTCGCCAGGAACACGACTCTCCTGCCACCATGTACGGCCGGATCCTGGTCAAGAATGGCAGCGACCAAATGATTGAAGCCCTTAACCAGTTTTGCACCAGTGAAGGACTGCGCCACGAACTTGGCAGAAGGCAGTCCTCCCATCTTTTCAGGGGGCACGCCATAGGCATTGGTTACATCCACGATGATCTTCCCCTGCCAGGTGGGCAGCGCCTTCGCGACATCCGGGCGCGACTCGAAACGGACAGCCAAAAAGATAACGTCCGACTTGACGGCTTCCGCCAGTGTTGCGGGAATGATCTCAGGCCCGATCGCGGCCGCATCGGATGCAAAGCTTTCCGGGTCGCGCGTAGTTGCAACGGA
>JAQBOK010000178.1 GCA_028288085.1 Mucilaginibacter sp. | reverse complement strand
TGTTGGTATAGTTAATTAACCATCTGAGCCAAAAAGGGATATCATTTTTGCTTTCCCCAACACCCCACGCAGAGACTGTAATTAACCGTTTTACGCCTTGTTGATCCGCTTCAGCTATCACATTTTTTATGCTTTCAGATATGAAATTTTTGGCGGTTATTAATTTAGACCAGGGAGCATCTGAGGCTCTGACGATACCCAAAGCACTTATTATCAGATCACACCCTTGCATTGCTGCCGCTAAATCTGTTCTGTGGGTAGGTGTTCCCTGATATACTTTAATTGATTTTGAACTAAAGGATATTTTGTTTTTATCCCGCACCAAAACATTTAAATCATAGCCTTGCTTTAGAGCCTCTTCAACAATGAGACGACCGGTTCTACCAGTGGCCCCTAAAATGAGTATTTTCATAATCTTTATTTTACTTGTTTGTTAATTCATTATTGAACACAAACCATTTTTATCTTTTTTTTTTATCTTTTTTATTTTTGAGTGCCTGTTACAACACTTTATAGATCTGACCGGTTTGTCCACCCAAAACGCTTTTGATATAAGCCTGTGTAACCCGGCTCATGGTAACAGGGACATGTCCAGGGAAATATGAAAAATAGGCCGTAGATTCTTCAACTATATCAGGGCCAACCGCATTGATACGCACCCCATTCTCCAACTCTATTGCTGCGCCCTTTACAAAGCCATTGATCGCTCCATTCATCGTACTGATGTTTGCTCCCATTACAATCGGGTCTTCGGCTAATGCGCCTGATGTTAAGGTAAACGATCCCTTTGGATTGATGTAATGCTGGCCAATCAATACTAGGTTAACCTGGCCCATCAATTTACTATTAACGCCAATTCTGAAATCAGCCTCTTTCATACTAATCAGAGGTCCGAACTGTGCGTCCCCGGCAGCGCAAATTAAGGCATCAAATTTTCCGACCTTTTTATAAAAGTTTTCTATAGATTCAGTTGACGATATATCTACTTGTATATCAGCATTTTTTAAACCGACCTTAATTACTTCATGATCTTTTTGTAATGCTGCGGTTACGTGTTTTCCAATGGTACCTGTGGCACCTATAATTAAAATTTTCATTTTCACTTTTTTTAACAAAATTAATCCATAACTTTACTTTTGTCAAGTAATGGCACATTTGTCAAGTATTGACATTTAAGATACTAATGCTCATTATAAACATGTTAGCAGAAAAAATAAATGAAAAAAAAATAGAGCCGGATTGTGATTGCTCAATAATAGGATCAATCAGTATCATAAGCGGTAAATGGAAACCTGTTATTATCTGGGTGTTATTATCAGGCCCCAAGCGATTTGGCGAGCTTCATAAAACAATTCAAGGCATAGCACTAAAGGTATTATCCAGACATTTAAAAGAACTGGAGGCTGACGGGATCATCAATCGAAAGGTATATGCCGAAGTCCCGCCAAAGGTGGAGTATACACTTACTGAAAAGGGAATGTCGCTCAATGATGTGATGCAGCTATTAGCAGAATGGGGTAAAAAGAATATAGTAGCCGAATAAGACATTTTAGGATATATCAAAAAATACCTCGCTATCGTGGATAGGGATATCATGGTATTTCTAGTGATGTATCTTATAGTGATGTAGCTTAACAACTCATTTTTATAAATCCAACCCTTGAATTTCATATATCACATTGCTACTACTCACAACAAATACGACAGCGCTAAAAAGCAACTTAAACCTTAGAGGAAATCGAACCATAAAAAAGCGCCTTGAAATAATTGCCAATGCACTTTTTAGACTCACCAATAAAAAAAGAAGGATAACGGAACATCGAACCACCTACGGCGTTGTCATCCCCTTTTATTTGCCAAAAAGTTATGGGCATAAAAAAAGGAAACACTCAAAATAAGTGTTTCCTGAAGCTCGAGGCTGGGCCCGAACCAACAACCCCCTGATTAACAGTTACCTTTAAATACGATGAGCAATGGCAACATATATTTTAACTTTACAATATTAAAACAGCCAGTTTTTAATTAGCTTGTCCGCTCCAAACAGACTGTTTGTCAAATAATAACTCCATTATATAGAAGCGAAAAACCATGCTGAATAAAAAAATCTATGCCGCTTTAATTTACTGCTCATTCATTTTGCTGCCGGCAATATCGCTTGCTAAAGAGATAACTATCAGCAACCCAAAGATCACCATGACGCTTAGCTATGGAGAGAAGGCCTGTATTACCTCGCTAATTGTAAACGGGCAAAAAGTAATTACCCAGACGGATGGCATCTTTACATCAGTAAAAATAGGTAGCACAACCTATTCTTCCCTGCATTTAAAACAGACGCCTATACTAACAAGAACCGGAAATATGATCAATGTAAGCGGTATTAGATATGGAAATGATAACCTTACCATTAAAGAAAACTGGATATTTATCGCCACAGGTAAATCTATCAAGTGGACAATAGAAAGAAGTTCCGATAAAACTATAAAGGCAGAAGAAGCCGCGACGCCTGTATTTAATTTTGATAGGATGGATACCTGGGAAGGTGCATACCAGGGCTATGGCGGGTTGGCTTGGTTTTACCTCTTCAATGAAAAATTATGTACTTATGGGGTGCACACCCAATCCACCAATTTCTGGAACAGCAAAAGCGATAATGGATTAAATATTACAGTGGATGCCCCCGGTAATAACGTTGCTATGAAATATACCCGGACTAATGAAGACAAGCTGGCATATACCATAAGCGTATCCCATAAAGAATTATTGCCAAAGCTGGATAGTGGAACAAACAGGAGAAGGTTTATAAGAGGAAGAACCGATGCATGGGTTCCGTTTACCATCCCTGCCGGAACCGGCACACAAAGCATAACACTTAGCTATTTCGATTTTAAACAAAAATACGGGAGAGGCGAATTTAAAGATATCGACGGGGCCAAAGTAAGCGCGGTACTAAACACAATTGCCAGGATAGGAGTAATTGATTCCCTTCATTTTGGTGGAAACAGCTGGCATACGCCTTATGGCCCTATTTGCCTGCACGAACAATATATTGCACAACTGGGGCTGGCTATTAACGACCCTAACTATCTTAAGGGCTATCAAAGCTGCCTGGACTATTACCGCGACCATGCCATAAAACCTGATGGACGAGTTTATCCGAGATGGGCCTATACCAATGAAGACGCGATGCCGGGCCAATTTAATAAATACGGATTTTATGAGGCGCAATGGGGTATCTTAATGGATTCTAACCCAGACCTGGTTACCAATATTGCTGAGTTATATGATTTGACAGGAGATAAAAATTGGGTCAAACGCCATCAGCGCTCCTGTGAAAAAGTTTTAGACTGGATACTTAAAAGAGACAGTAACGGAAACGGGCTTGTTGAAATGATGACAGATGATCACGGCGAAAAAAAGAGCAGCGACTGGATAGATATTATCTGGGCATCATATGAAAACGCATTTGTAAACGTAAAGCTTTACCATGCCTTAGTTAAGTGGGCCGCAATTGAGCACCAATTAAATAATGAACCCAGGGCGAAGTATTATGCAGATTTTGCCATGAGATTGAAAGCAAGCTTCAACAAATCAACCAGGGATGGCGGATTTTGGGACGAGGAAAAAGGGTGTTACGTTCACTGGATCGATAAAGACAAATCTGTTCATGGCCGGAATATGGTAACCCCGGTTAACTTTATGGCGATCGCTTATGGTATTTGTGATAACGATGCCCGAAAGAAAACCATCCTGGACAATATTGAAACGCAAATGCAGCAGGAAAAACTTTTCTTTTGGCCTTTGTGCATGACATCCTACGCACCGGGAGAAGGGAAAGAATGGCAGTTTCCATTTCCTTCATATGAAAACGGTGACCTGTTTTTATCATGGGGTTCAATTGGGGTAAAGGCCTATGCAGATTATAAGCCCGCACTTGCAATTAAATATGTGAAGAACGTACTAGAACAATATAGTAAAGATGGCCTTGCATTTCAACGTTACGGGAGGACAAAGCAGGATGGCCTGGGTAATGATATATTATCAGGGAACAGCCTGGCTATAGTTGGCTTGTACCAGGCAATTTACGGTATAAACCCGTTATACAACCGCTTTTATCTCGATCCTCACATCACACCCGAACTTGCCGGTACTATCCTCACTTATAATTTCAGAGGTAAACGTTTAGTTATAAACTTGGATAGCAGCAGTTACTCGGTTTCCGACAAAATATTTAAAGTAAGGGCTAATACCTGCTTCGGCTTTAATACTACAAAAAAACAACTATCCTATTTTAACGGAAACAGCCTCAACGTTTCCTTACAAGCTATATCGGCACGGCACTTATCCATCAGTATAAAAAATTGGGATGCGAATAAAATGGAATGGCTGCAAAGCGCGTCTAAACCAATTACATATGTTTTACACCAATTAAAATCCAATACAGTTTATAAGTTTACCGTTAACGGGAACCCTGTTAAAAACATCAAAAGCAACTTAAGGGGCGAATTGGTAATAAATCAAAACCCAAAATCAGTTGCAGAAAAAATTATAGTAAGCAGAGAAGATTAAGCTATGTTAGCAACATTCGATATAAAAATCCTTCGGATGTGCGGGGCTTTTGTTCCTGAAGCCAGGCCATAACAAGCAACCATCTGATTAACGGTCAATTATTGACCATTTTTGGCATTTTGTTTTATTTATAATGCTGCCTGAGAGCCGGGTCAAAGGCTTATTTTTTCAGTATTATGCTATAATCAGTATAACCAAAGTATGGTGTGCGAAGCAAAAACTGTGGAAGTAGTTTATATGACGAGATTAATAAGGGAAGGATATATTATTTCTAAACTAGCTAATAATAACAGTATAAGCAATTATTATTATAAATTACCAGTAAAACAATTACTTATTTTTTATCAAATAATCTATCGCTTTAATTAAAGCGGTATCCTGTCCCTTCACAAAATCATTAATAGATTGCTCAACTTCAATATCGGGTTTTACCCCATACCCCACAAATTCTCTTCCATCAAAATAGGTATCTTTTTTTGTACAAATATAAGCTGTTCCCCCGCCTGGCAACGTGAACACATAGGGCTGCCCTGTGCTGCCATTTGAGCGTTCCCCCATTTTTATAATGTGCTTTTGATTATCTGTCGCGATCAAAAAATCTTCAGCAGCCGAAGCGGTATTATGCCCCATTAACACAACAACAGGCACTACTATTTTTTTTCCAGTATTTGTTATCATCAACGGCCAGTAAGGCAATGAATAATAATATTCATTATGAGCATCAAGATATTTGCGTTTATTGGTTTCATTTCTGGCGGTATCTTTAGGTGCCAAATCTGATCCCCATGCCTTGAAAACTCCCAGGTGCTGGCGCGTGCTTGATCTGATAGCATTCAGTGATTTGTCGTGAGTTAAATACTGAAGTATGGCATAACCAAAATCATCGTTTCCACCACCATTCTTGCGCAGGTCAATTATTAAGCTTTTAGCTTTATAAAGTTCCGGAAGCTTTTCTTTAAATAATGATACTATTGACGGGTCGGCAAATGAATTTAAGCCTAGGTAAGCAATGTTATGCCCTAACCATTTAAAGTCAAGCGTTTTATCATCATTCTGCTCATTCGGATAATATTTTTGATCACCTGATTGCCCATGAGTAAGTTGAATGGTTTTCAACTTGCTTTGAGGGGTTTTTATGGTAATGGTGAAAGTTTGCCCTTTAAAACCTTCAAGCAAATTGTAAACACATTGATCTTCCATTGCATAGCTGGTGGATGTTGCTATATATGGTGCCACATATTTTTCGATATACATTTTTGTTGGCAAATGGTTTACTTCAACAACCTCGCTGCCTAAAGGTAACAGGTCTTTTGCCGAAAGGCTGGTTTGATAAACAATGGCTTTCCCGTTAAAATTTTTTAGCTTAACACGATAGTTATCAAACATACTAACCATTAACATTGAATCAATTTGCGGGGGGAATTCAATATGTGTATGCCCGTCTTTAAGCATGGCACAAAATTTTTGCAGGCTCCTGTAATAAGTATAGTCATCGGGGGTTTCCTCAACTTCTTTAATCATTGATCTGTAGGTGCTATCCCACTTTGCATTATCAATGCGATTTAAATAAACAAAGTTGTAATTGACCTCCTGCCAAAACCTTGATAAGCCATAAATTTTATCGGCAGGGTTCAAAGTATTTGGAACCTGAGATCTTGAGGCCGAAGCTAAAATAAGCAATGCGAAACAGAGGTTTAATTTTGCCAAGAATGATAGGTGAAGTTAAAAAATAGCGCATATTATAAAATAGCATACAACAAATGGCCATATCTGATATTATTTAATGCTTTCCCAAGTTCCGTATATTTTAAATCAGTAACAAATCCTTTTTTTAATCATTCGTTGATCAATTTTATCTTTCAAAAGCTCGCATTATAAGCATTTCAATTTTTAGAATCATTAATTACCTTCTGGCTTTGCTTATACCCGTCTGCCGGCTCCAGTAATACTTTTACTTTCCCCGATCTGGTGCAAGTATGAGGGGCGGTGCAAGCGGGTAAAAACTATTTTTTCTTTATATCAGTTGGAACAAACACCAAAACTATCATTGGTTTTCGTATAAGTATCTATCGACGAATGCTGAGCAAAGACAGGTTGGATAAAGCAACCCAAAAACAATAAAAAAATAGCAGGCTTCAAAGAGGTGCACAGGCAACATTTTTATTGAATTTCCGTGCACTCAATTTTTTCCCTGTTGCAATATCTTTTCTTTTCTCCGATATCGATTTAATTCTCAGCTTTTTTCAAGATAAGACTTTAGTTTTGGCAACTTATTTTTGATGAGCTATGAATACTGGTGCTGCCAACTCATTAATCAGAATATCTGCCATGCTAGTTTTAAGCCACCTGGAAACCTGGCTTCTATCATAAGCACCCAGGACGACCATACTATTTGGAGCAGAAGTTTTCAAATATGCCGGTATCTTTTCTTCGGGGTTTCCTTGCAGCAGGCTGTATTTTACATCCGGGTAATGACATTTTATAAATTCCCTGATCAATGGATCATCCGGAAATTCCCGGGTTTCCTTCGGATTGCGGACAGTAATGACTTCTGTCTTCAATTCCCGCATCCAGGGCATCATATAATTAAACATCTTGATCGCAAACACGGAAGAAGGTTTTCCATCGTAAAGCAGGACAATACTCTCTGTGGCCCGGTATTTATCCGGAACAACCAATACAGGACATTGCACCGCGGCTAACAAGTGCCGTATAAATGCCGGGGGAGCTATTTCTTTATAACGATTAAAGGTTTCACCGGCACCTATAATGAGCAGGTCGCTATAAATACATTCTTTCAGTAAATCCTCCAGCGCAAAATTTTTATCATGATGAATGGTATAATTCAATTGCTGCCTTTTACAGCCAGCATCAAAGGTGCTTATTGATTTCTGGCGGATATTCTGATCTTGCTCCCGTAGCAAGTCAATATCAAATCCCTGGAACCCCGCGCTTTCAATTGTATTGAAAGCCGGGTAACTATGGTAAAGGTATTCATCAAGGAAAATTCCTGCCAGAAGAGCCTTGCTGCCGGAAGCTAATGCAATGGCATACTTCATGGTTTCCTCAGAAAACCTTAAACCGTCAAAAGCGACACTAATTTTTTTCATAACCTAAAGATTCAGCGGTAAAACATGTAGTTCGGCTCCTGTAAGTGACAGGAACCTAAAGCTATTTATTGTAAATATCTATAAAGAGGACTGGTGTCTAAATGATTGGTATCAGTTGGGAAAGTGATGCATATCACTACATTGAAAGCGATCTTGGTCGCGGCAAATTAAAATTTCAAAGCTGAAGAAACGAACCCATGCTATTTGGGTTTACTTTAAAAGCTCAAAACACTGGTTGGCAATTTCCAGCTCTTCATTAGTAGGGATCA
>JAQBOK010000341.1 GCA_028288085.1 Mucilaginibacter sp. | reverse complement strand
TCAAAATGATCAGTACCAACCAGCAAACCATCCCCATCATTTTTAATATCCGTTATATTAACCCCGGTTTGGATGTTAAGTCCTTTTTTAAACCTATCCACTATAAATTGTGATCCATTCTCTTTGGGGTAATAAAATGACGAATGAACCATTTCCCCCTCCTCTTCACGCAGAATATTGCTGATCACTATTTCTTTGAAAAACGGCATCGGCAATTTGCCGTCCAGCCACTCCATAGCCACGGTGCTCAAATCGGTTTGCCATATCTTTTTATTATAAGGTTCGAAGTAGATATTATATAAGGTTTCGCCGAAATTATTTTTCAGGAAGCTTTCGAAGTTATCATATTCCATAGGTAACAAGCGTGGTGATCTTTGCAGTTCAACCAGTTCATCAAAAATCTTTTTTATCGTCGCTTTACCTAATAAATAGATATAGTTTTCTATCGGGTAGCCTATTATTGCGTTATCAAAAAATATCCTGGCCTTTCTTTTGGCATGCACAAATTCATTATCCCGGTCAAAATGAGCCCAAAACCAATCCAAAACTTTTTGATTTTTCGAGTTGAAAACATGCCCTCCCACTTTATGAAACAGGCAGTCGTTTACCCTATCGCATTTTATTAGTCCGCCAATTTTGCTTCCCCTTTCAAATACAACAACCTCATGCTCATCGTTTAATAGATTAGCTATGCTTAAGCCCGAAATACCACCGCCTATAACTGCTACCTTCATTCGTATCTATTAGTTTTGGTTTGCTAAACGTAGTAATGATACGAAAGAATTTAATGTTTGTTAGCTGCATTAAGTAATTTAATAGTTCGGCAAATAATTTATCACAAAAAAATCAAAAAACAATAGTCACCCAAAAGCGTAAAAAGGCTTTACTTCGCATAAATGTTCAATAGCAAAAGACATATATGTACATTTATGGTCAAAAAATAGATTAAAATTTGAATTTAAACATCTCTCAATTTAAAAGATCACTTAATACCGATACCCGGACAAGGAAACACTTAAGAAGCATTTTATTTTCCTTTGCTTTTAAGGGAGGAAGCATGTTGTGCAGTTATATTATTATCCCTGTTAGCTTAAAATATTTAAAAAGCCCCGCAGATTATGGCGTTTGGTTAACCATATCATCTTTTGTAGCGTGGATAAATCTATTCGACGGAGGGCTAGGTAACGGACTGAAAAACAAACTATCAGAAGCCTTAACCTTTGATGATAAAAGAAAAGCAAAAACCATTGTTTCCAGCGCTTATGCGGGCTTATTCCTACTTTCGGCTTTTTTATCTGTTCTTTTTATTGGCATCCATAGTTATATCAATTGGGCGAAAATTTTAAACGTTTCCTCCTCATTAAAAAACTCAATAGACGTTATTGTACTTTATGTATTTATCGGTTTTTTCATCCGGCTGGCTGTAGATCTCATTAATTCTATTTTAACAGCATATCAAAAAATCGAGTCTGTTTCACTACTGAACTTTATAATCAATGCGAGCTTGTTGGCAGGCGTTTTCCTGCTAAATCTATTTAATATTAAGGACAGGTTCTTTGCCATTTGCATCTTATACTCTTTTACACCGGTATTGATCCTTATTGTTGTCAGCATTATCCTGTTCAGTAAAAGCCTCCGCGAAGTTTTACCTTCTTTCAAATTATTTAATTTTAGTGAATTAAAACCGCTGTTAACCTTAGGCGGCAAGTTCTTTGTGATACAGATCTCTGTAATTGTAGTTTTTAGTACTGATAACCTGATTATTGCCGAGTTATTTTCTCCCGCGGATGTCTCTGTTTACAGTATCTGCTATAAGTATTTTGGCATTCTCACATTTATCTGGGCAATTATACTTTCCCCTTATTGGGTTGCCTTTAATGAAGCCTATCTAAAAAAGGATTATACCTGGATACATAACACCATCAAACGGCTGGAAAAGGGCTTTCTTTTATTAGCCTTATTAACTGTGATTGCATTGGTGGTATCCCCTTTTGTTTTTAAAGTATCAGTTCAAAAGCAGGGCGTGTTTATCCCCTTTAATTTATCGGTTTATATGGCATTATTCGTACTACTTTCATCTTGTATCAGTATTTATGTCAATTTTTTAAATGGTACCGGGCTAATAAAGCTGCAGCTTTATATCAGTGTGTTTTCTGCCATCATTAATATTCCTTTATGTATACTGTTTGCAAAAACCTTGCATTTGGGTATTAACGGGATCATATTAAGTTCTATCATATCCATATTCCCATCATTGGTTTTAGGGAAAATACAGTATAATAAAATTGCAAAAACCTTTGATGCCAATCCCGGTACCAGCGGATTTAATAAAGGGATATGGTTTAAATAATTTATAGAGTAAATGAGAATAGCCATACTGATCAATGAGCTTAATATTCGCGGTGGGACACATAAGCAAGTGCATCGCCTGGCAGATTACCTTTTAGAACAAGGGCATGATGTTAAAGTGATAACCAAATATTATGATCCCAACAAATGCTACCCTGGAATAGAGAAATTCACTGTCTATTCGTTCGATCGATATTTTGATGAAAATAAAGGCTTTATATCCAAAAAGATAAACGCGTTGATAGGCAGCATCAAAATGGCATCCACCGCGTTGTTAAATACAGATTGCATCAACATACACGATACAGGGTTAAACCTGGCGAATTTACTTATAAAGCTAAGGAAGCCTACAATGCCCGTGGTGTGGCAAATTAATGACCTGCCATCTGTATTCACCAATTTGAAGCCTGGAAACGACAGCTTTTTAAATGGATTAAGAAAAGCATACAACCGGTACATTGCTAAAAAGAATGATGTTATTACCGTTAATGTTACCAAAAATGCAGAACGGGTAAAGTTGTCATTAGGTATTCATGCCAGGGTTTTATATTGTGGGGTCGACCTGCGAAATACGAAGATCAAAAAGAATATCATCGATCAAAAGAACATTGTATTGCTTTCTACAGGAGTTTTCTTTCCTTATCGCAATTACGAGACTTTTTTAAAGGTACAAAGCATTCTGCAAGCAAAGGGGTATGCGGTAACCTCGTCTATCATTGGATCAACAGACCTGGATCCCGCTTATGCCGATAAGATCAGGGACCTATCCAACCAATTAAATTTAGCTTGTGACATATTGGGTGATATACCTGAAAAACAACTGATCAACCTTTATAATAAAGCCAACTTCTTCCTTTTTTTAAATATTGATCAAAGCTGGGGTTTATCCGTTTTTGAGGCTATGAATTTATGTATACCAGCCATCGTTTCCAAATCCGTGGGCGCTACTGAATTGTTAGATGACAATTTTAATGCGATCATAGAAGAACCAACCGATGCAACGGCTATTGCAGACAGGATACTTTCTTTGATCCAAAATGAAGCGGTGAAAGATAAACTAATTGAAAACGCATTCGAATCGACCCTGCAAATGACCTGGGCAAAAATGTATTGCGCCAGGGTAGAGGCTATTTTTTCTGAACTGATAAAATAATATTTTATCAAACGCCTGATATTGTAAAGTTTAAAGGATATTTTATCTTTACGTTATGAAGCCTTTAATTATACTATTCTTTTTCCTGGTAGTTACCGGGATATCAAAAGCAGGTGTTATTTTTAAAGGCGATACCACTATAAATAATAACACTAAACCAATTTTCGCCGCTTTAGAGTTTGAACCTGAATATCCGGGTGGTGCGTCGGCATTTTACAAATACATTTCTAAAAACCTCCGTTACCCAGACGTAGCCCGCCTAATTGGCATTAGTGGAAAGCTTTTTGTATCATTTGTAGTAGACAAGGACGGAGAAATCGTAGAAGTAACTCCTATAAACTGCTTGGGCGCCGGTTGCGAATCTGAAGCGGTAACGGTTGTATCAACATCAATTCCATGGAAACCGGGCATACAAAATGGCAAACCCGTACGTGTACAATATACTATGCCGATAAATTTTTATATCAATATAGCGAAAGTGTCGATGAAAAAGTTAAGGACATCCAATTATGGGTTTGTTTTTGATATTAAAGGAACCCTTTATTCTCTTGATGAAGCACAGGCAATACTTGGAAAATCATTCAACCCTAACCAAATTGAAATTTCCGAACCTTTTTATAACGCTAATAAAGATCCCAAATTTGAGATGCCTGATAAAAAAGAAGTGTACCTGCTAAAAATTAAATCCTGATGAAAACTAAAATTACTATCCTCCTATTTATTTGTGCCACTGCCCTGTTGTTTAGTTGCAAGCCTAAACCGCACGATCGCCTTGCCAATGCCAGTCGTGAAGATAAAAATGGATGGATATATGTTCATTTGGAAGGCTCTCCGGCTGATATTGGTTACCAGCATGGTTACCTGGTAGCAAAGGAAATTGATACACTGATAAAAGTAATGCAGTTTTACCTGCCCCATACCACCGAAAAGAACTGGGACTTTTACCGGGCGGCTTCCAAACGCTTTTTATGGAACAAGATA
>JAQBOK010000340.1 GCA_028288085.1 Mucilaginibacter sp. | reverse complement strand
GTATCCAATTTCTTATTAATAAATTTTAAACCGCCATATGATCCGAAATCTTTAAATTCATTAGAGTTTTCTATTTTAAGTTGCTTACTAAACTGCTCACCGAAATAGGAAGCACCGATAAACACATCATTGCCTGATTTTATAAATGCAATCAGCTTTTTATAGTCATACTCGTTCAGGTTTACCGAATTGCAAATAATAAGATAGGTTGCGTGGGTAATTCCATGATCATTGACAACATTGTAAACTGGTTCGCGCAATGTTTGCACTTTGGATTGCGGAAAAATATCGTTAAGGCGGTGATATATGATATAGGTACCAAAAGGGATCTTGTCGGTACTGCTATAGGTTTCTGACCAGTTAACAGCTTTCGGGCGGTTGTATTGTGCCACCAGGTAAACGATAATTAAACTGACCAGCACAATGATATAGAGTCTCAAGCTTTTCATGACACGCGATTTTTAAATTCCTGGAAAATCGCATTAATGTTTTGAAACGACTGCCCGTCAACCGGGAAATCCCCATACCATACATACTCAAACTGGCGGGTAACAATTGAAAACAGCCGACGTTGTTCCGCATCGGAAATTTCATTTAGGTAAACATTGTTGGTTTTCTCAATCTTCCAGTTGATCAGGTTGCTATCACTCAGTTGTTTCAGGCAACGTAGGTACAAAAGCCTTACCGCCAATCTGTAGTCCTTTATCAACAAGGCGTTTTCAATGGCCTCATCAAAATTTATTTCGTGAATGTTTTCAAGATATTCAGTATAAGGAACTTCTGTTACGGTTTGTTTTTTTCTGAAGATACCTAAAAGGTCAACTCCTATTAATTTAAGTATCACATAAACAATCAAGAATGCCCCCAAACCTAATAACACATAATTAAATACAGAAGCAGCCTGTTTTCCTACTTTAACGCTACCAAATAATCTTTCAAGTAGGTGCCCTATCCATATCCAAAAGCGATCCCATACATCCCAAACCCACATCCAAAAACGATCCCACCAGGTGATACCTTGTTTTGCCTCAACATAATTAAATGTCGGGTCTTTGCGATAGTTCTTTATAGAGGCTGAGTCAAAATGCTGCAGGCTTAATTTGGTGCTATCTATCCTAAGCTGATGATGAACCGCTGGCTTAGCAGGCTTTTTTAATGATAAAGCATTGCTCTGGCCAGCCAGCGCAAATATCACTAAAAAGGTAAATAAAGTTTTGTACATACCTGGGTTTAGTATTGTTCTGATGAAATCTGATCAGTGCCAGGAGTAGTTTTTCCAAACATATTTATACGGTCAATCAGGCTGTTTCCTTCCTTTACTTCAGTTAATGAAAAATAAAGCAATGTTAATGCTATAGTGGGCACTATCCATAATACCTGGCAAAGATTAATTGAAATTGCTTGCAGGATACCGGCAATGTTGCCAAGGCTTTTACCGGTTAGCCACTGGCTACCGCCATAAATGATTATTGGCGGTACCATCAATATTGCCATTATCATTAAAATTACGATACCTATAATTAACAGGATGCCTAATGTAAACCACCAGTTACCTTTTATGATCTTAAACGCTTTTTTATAGGAGTATTCAATATTACCATTTTCGAAAACCATTATTGGTATAACCAGCGAAAAAACAACAGATAAATATATACCTGGCACAAGGCAAAGAAATATGCCTATGACGATTACAATGGATAAAAGAATATTTGTAAAAAAAACTCTGAAAAAGAAGTATTTAAAATAACCCCAAACTTCAAGCACCTCAGGAGCCTGGCTGCCTTTCTCTTTATAAATAGCCAAATATGACAGCGTAACTAAAATAAGCGCTGTGTGGTTGACAATGTTAAAAAATATTTCGATTATGCCCACCAATGTATACAATGATGCGTCCCCACGATTGGTATTGACAAATGCCGATACCAGTATATTGGTCAGCAAAAACAAACCGCAAATAACAAAATAGGATTTTAGTAACGGTTTGAAGTTTTGTTTTATTACAACAACTGTATCACTAATAATGTCCCCAAATTCACGAAATTGGTTTAGATCAATCTTCTCTCTCATATGTGATATTAGCAAATTTTAATTTACGCGATAAGTATAAAGGGTAGATGACGACGTACCATACAATAAATATAAATGAGCCCGACAGGATACAAATGCTCAACCATAAGGGCATTTCGGTATGCCTGGTAACAAAGCTTTCAAAAATAGCAGCAGTAACTACAATTGGTGATATGCCCACTATTATTTTTAGTCCATCAAGCGCACCTTTTTTTAACGATACAAAACGTGTGTAAGTTTTGGGGAATAGAATGCTATTGCCCATAATTAGCCCGGCAGCTCCGGCTAAAATGATGGTTGATATCTCAAGTGTCCCATGTATCCATATCGCTATTGATTTTATGCCTAAACCTTTACTGATAAAAAAGTATTGAAAGCTGCCAACCATTATGCCATTTTTAAATAAGCTGTATAGCGTACCTACGGATAATGAGATACCCAGCAAAAAGGTTTGTGCAGTAACTGTAACGTTATTTTTAGCGATCATCCAAAACATAATAAATTCATTCTGACTTTTATAAACGCCAAATGGGTCACCTTTTGATATGTTTTCATTGGTCATATTCACATAGTCGTCGCCCATAATTAGCCTTACAAAAGAGGTGTCATATTTGGCAGAGAGCACACCTACAAAGAAAAATATAACAAAGAAGATAAAGGAATACAATATCAGCCTATGGTACCTTGCGAATAACAGGGGCAATTCAAATTGCCAGAAATAGATGAACCGGTTAGTTTTTTCTTTTTTGTTTTTATAGATAGACTGATGGAAACTCGCGGCTAAACCATTTAAATACGAGGTGGTTTTTGATTTAGGATAGAATGTTTTGGCATATGCCAAATCATCAGAAATAATCACGAACCTCTCTGCAATTTTATCTGGGTCATGCGTGGGCTCATTTTCGTACCCCTT
>JAQBOK010000136.1 GCA_028288085.1 Mucilaginibacter sp. | reverse complement strand
GGCCATGCCGCGATGGAAGATTTCAGGGGTAGGGAATTAGGAGTGAAGGCTGCGGAGGCTTTTGTGATGATGACCGGGAAAGGGATGGGATCTGGGATGGAGTATTTGTAGCGGAAACGAATAAACAGATTGTTTTTTGAATTGTAAACAGTCATCCTATTTTGCGCCAGGTTAGGGGGACTGAGGGGTGGGTGCGAGGAGAAAACTTTTACGCTGTGCATATTGGCCCTTTATAGTTCGCCTAGTATGGCGTATAAGATTTCTCTCTGTTGTTCGAATGACAAGAATTAAGTATTTGTGATAGTAAAACTGTCGTTTTGTTTATTCCTTTAACTTGTAACTTTCAATTTCCGGTAGTGTGATTGTCAAAAACTTATACTTAGATTTAAGCCACCTCAGACGTGGTTTTTTTATTGAAATCTAAAATGGATAAGACAAAAATTAATTTAATAATAAAATCTTTTATAATTTCTTTAGCGTACGTTGGTTTGGAATGATAAGCCTCTTATCGGCCTATCCAAGTTCTCCCTTTTATGGTAGCTGGGTTTTACCAACCATGCTTTTAACATTGCCCGTCAGCGTTTTCAGCTTTGGGATTGTATTTTCAGATTCTAATGCTTTTGGTTCTGTGTTGATAGTCCAATCAATTGTGTTTTCAGTGTTTTGGTTCTTGCTTTTTGGGTGGATAGATAGAAGGAAAAAAGAATTTAAAAAAATAAATCAAGCTGAGACACTACCCAATTTTTCAACAATCTAACTAATTCATAACTTTGCAGATGAATGAGGAAACTACTAGGCTACATTCTGTCACCCTTCCATTACCTTTTCTGGGCATTGTTATTACTTATTTTTCATCCTATACAATGGATCTGTTTTAATGCATTCGGTTACCGGGCGCATAAATGGTCTGTTGATGCGTTGAATTTTTTCCTGGTATACACTAATTACGTGCTGGGAAATACGGTAAAATTCACGAATAAACAGAACCTGCCCATTGGCAGGCCGATCATTTTTATAGCCAACCACCAGAGCCTGTATGATATCCCGACAATGATATGGTTCCTGCGTAAATACCATGCTAAATTCATTTCAAAGATTGAGTTGACCAAAGGCATCCCATCAATATCCTATAACCTGCGCCATGGCGGAGCAGCCAATATCGATAGAAAAGATTCACGCCAGGCTATTACAGAAATTGCCAAACTGGGCACCCGAATGAAGGAGAATAAATGGTCGGCAATGATATTTCCAGAAGGCACACGTTCAAAAGACGGAAGTGTAAAACCTTTCCAGGCGGGTGGTGTAGCCACACTGCTCAAAAAATGCCCCGAAGCATTAATTGTACCCATAGCTATAAATAATTCATGGAAAATGGTACGCTATGGTACCTTCCCCCTAAATACTTTCATAAGCATGACCTGGGAAGTGCTGCCCCCTATTGAACCCGGCAAAACACCTGTTGAAGAATTGATGCTACAGGCCGAGAATGAAATAAAAAAGGCTTTGGGGCAGTAGGCGGTATACAATTATTAGTTGACAATTTGCTATATAAAACGATCAATTAATAGCAAAATCAAAATCTTAGTAAATGTAATCTCCTGATAATCAGATGTTCATTTTTGTTCACGGTGTTCACAAAAAAAACGTGAACACGACATGCTTTTGGACTGCCAACTAAATATTTTTCCCGTCAACGATCTTAAAAAACTCTTCACGGTAAGTATCACCAACAGGTATAATTTTATCTTTAATAAAAATACGGCTTCGCTCAATGCTATCAATCTTATTGAGTGATACGATGTATGATTTATGTACCCGTATAAAATGCCGTTCAGGTAAAGCATCCTCCATCTTCTTCATATTTTGCAATGTGATAATGCGCTCGGCCGGTGTAAATATCGAAATGTAATCTTTTAGTCCCTCGATAAATAAAATATCATTCAGGTACACTTTTTGTATTTTATGCTCGGTTTTTACAAAAATAAAGTCGCTCAAAAAATCGCTTTGCGGTGCCTGTTCTGTTTTTATTTCAGGCTTAGCTGATGGCTGCAGAATAGCCTGAGCCTTTTGCACTGCTTTAAAAAAGCGGTCGAAGGCAATGGGCTTAAGCAGATAATCGATCACATCCAGTTCATACCCTTCCAGCGCATATTGCGGGTATGCGGTGGTTAATATCACTTTAGCTTTGCCATTGGCTATACGCAAAAACTGTATTCCGGTTAGCTCGGGCATTTGCACATCAAGAAACACCAGGTCGACATTACCTTGCTGCACCAGTTGCAATGCTTCAATTGGGTTGGTAGTTGCCTTTACCAATTGCAAAAATGGCATCTTGGATATATAATCTTCCAGTATATGGAGCGCCAGTGGCTCATCATCAACTACAAGGCATCTAATCATATTATAAAACTATTGATAATTCGCAAGTATAGGTATCGGGTTCGTCCTGTATAGTTAAGCTATATTTTCCGGGATAAAGCAGATCGAGCCTGCGTTTAACATTGTTTAATCCAATTCCACCCTCGTTATCCCGGTTATGCATATGCTTTTTGTTTTCCATATAAAAATGCAATTTGGTGCCATCAAGGTTGATCAGTAAACGTATGGGCGTTAAGGGATCATTGGCAACACCGTGTTTAAAGGCATTTTCAATAAACGCTATCAACAATAAAGGTACAATCTTTTGATCGCCCACTTCGCCCATAATTTTAAAATCAACAAAAGCTTTATTGCCGAAACGTATTTTTTGCAGATCGATATAATTTTGGAGGTATTGCAGTTCTTTGGACAGATCAACCTTATTGTCGTTACTTTCATACAGCATATACCGCATAATTTCTGACAACTTTAAAATGGCCTCGGGCGTAGTGTCTGATTTTTGATAGGCTAGTGAATAAATACTATTGAGTGAGTTAAACAAAAAATGCGGGTTTATCTGCGATTTCAGGAAAGCCAGTTCTGCGCTTAATCGCTGGTTTTCCAGATCGCGTTGCACCCGCTCATTCAGAAACCAGTCGACGCCAAATTTTAGTGCGGTACTTAAAAAAAGAAAAAAGATGCTCGTTAATGCCGCGCTGATAAAATAAGACCCGAAGGATACATGCTTCCCGCTATCGTGCATCAGAACGTAGGACTTAAATATTACTGCAACGCCATATTTTCCTAATCCGAAAACTATGATTGTTATAAACAGGGCAAACGTGTAAAATCTATAGTTTTTTCTGTCTAAAAATTTGGGGATAAGGTAAAGGAAGTTGATATAAAATAGCCCGATGTTGATACAACCGTAAACAACAAATATCACAAAAAGCCCTTCGTTACTAATTTTGCTATTGTTGCGAGTTACCATTATAAAATAGGATATAATACTCACCCAAAAAACAACATGCCAAAATATTTGCCAGTTACGTTTCATCGCATCTAATGTAATATTTTAAGCACTGTATTACCTATTATTTATATATAGAATCTCTTTTTACCGATAAACCCCCTATTATTTACGATGAACAGGATTATGGTGATAAACACCCGTTCATCTATGATTCCCGTCTGTTGGTCTAATACTTTTTAGCAGATGAAAAATTAGGCATTTATTTGTATCATCAAAATCACACAACAATGAAAAGGCTGATCACAAACTCGAATCCATTTATCTTACTGCTGTTACCCGTAGTATTTGCTTTAATAATGGGGATAAGTTATCAATCTCAACAAAAAAAGGAATACACCGAAGGCAACGCAGTAGTGCACGCTACATCGCTTTTTTACAAAGGCGTAACTTTGGTAAAAACCGTTTGCTCTATTGCCAAAGAAAAACTATGGTAATTAGCACAGAGGGGCTAAGTTTTAACTTTGGCAACCAGCAAGTTGTTAAATCGCTTTCCCTACAAGTGCCAGAAGGTAGTATTTATGGTTTTTTAGGACCAAACGGCGCCGGTAAAACCACCACTATAAAATTGCTGCTCAATCTGTTGAAAACGGACCAGGGCAGCATTCATGTTTTTGACAAGGAACTACAAAGCAATCGTATTTCCATACTTTCACAAATAGGCTCGCTGATTGAACAGCCGGCCATCTATCTCCATCTATCCGGAAAAGAAAACCTGATGAACAGGGCCCTGCTACTGCAGGTATCAGAACAACGGGTTGATGAAATGCTTTCATTGGTACACTTGACTGATGCAGCACAAAAAAAAGCCGGGAAATATTCATTAGGAATGAAACAGCGCCTCGGCATTGCCCTGGCATTGCTGCCTGACCCCAAGCTACTCATTCTTGATGAACCTACTAACGGCCTTGATCCTAACGGCATCATCGAGGTTCGTGAGTTGTTAATCCGGCTGGTTACCCAGCATAATAAAACGGTATTTATATCAAGCCATTTATTAGCCGAAGTAGAACGCATGGCCACCCATGTAGGTATTATTGACAAGGGCGAAATGCTTTTCCAGGGCAGCATTAAAGATTTGGAGGCCATCAGTCAACCACAGGTACAGATAGAGGTAGCCAATACTGTTGATGCAGCTAACTTTCTGAAAAAACAGGGATTTACTGTAACTGATATCAGTGATGACCATTTATTGATCCCATTTACTTCAAAAGCACAAATGGGCGAGATCAATTCTTTATTAAACGGGAACAGATATGTTGTGTATAGCATCAAACAGATACATAAAGACCTGGAAAAATTATTTTTAGACATTACCCAAAAAGCCTGAGCACATGAAAGGATTTATACTATCATTTCGGTCTGAGTTTTACAAAACACGTAAAACAATGGGCTTTTGGAGCGCTGTTTTGTTGCCGCTGCTGCTTTGCCTTTTACTTTTCGTCGGCTTTTTTAATAAAAGTGACCACCTGACAAATATGCCGGGCATGATGGCATGGCTACAGTTTGCCGGAGCGATCTTAGCTGTGATGGGTTCGTTGCTCTTACCCATGCTCATTGTTTTTATTGGTTACTCCGTAAATAGCATTGAACATAAGGCCGATACCTGGAAATCACTCTTTAGTCTGCCAATTTCTAAATTGTCGGTGTACGCGGCTAAATATACCTATGCATTTTTTCTTGTTTTTTTATGCCTGGCGCTATTTGTACTCTTTACGCTGGGCTTTGGGAATTTACTAAGCCTGCTTAAACCAACCTTAAAGTTTAATGAGTATCATATGGAAGGCCTTTTGACAAAAATATATTTTAAGCTCCTGTTGTCGTCATTAGGTATATTATCCATACAATTTTTACTGAGCCTGCTTTTTCGCGATTTTCTGAAGCCTATGGGCATAGGGTTTGTTTTGACCATAGCAGGGGTAATTTTAGCCAATGTAGACTGGCAATATGCTTACCTGTACCCATATTCGCACCCTATGTTAACGGTAAAAGGCCTTTTACATAACAGAATGGGAAATGGATCGGATATGCCGGAAATAACTGTCGACCTATTTACCAAAGACATATTTGTAAGCCTGGGCGTTGCAGTGATGGTGTTTATAGTGGGTTATTTTATAGTGTTGAAGAAGAGTGTGAAATAGAGCGTTGAGCTCCCCGGATCAGAGATTAGTTTTGAAAAACAAACAGGGGATCAAATTAATGACTCCCGAAATATCGAATTGATTACACAAACCCGGATAGATCCATCATTTTTTTTACAATGATAAATTTCACCTCACCGGTTTAGGGTATACCGGCAAACTCTCATGCCCGTCTGTATCAACTGATTGCACAGCGAAAAAGTAATTATCTTTTGAATAAGCTAAATCTGCGTGGGTATCTGTCACAAAGAATTTCTTTTCCCAGTATGGACTTGTCGTCTCGCGCATCAGCACAAAGTATCCGGCAGGCTTTTTACCGGCCTTAGGTGCTTCCCATTTTAATTCAGTTTTATTAGTCAACCCGCTGGTAATCACGCCCACATTTTGTGGTTCGGCAGGCGCCAGTGCCAGGTTGGCTAAAACCGACAGGTTCATCCGGGCTACTTTTTGGACATAGTTAAAATCGACAAAGTCGGGTAGGTCGCCATAATCCACGCCATTTTCGGTACGGATGTTTTGATGCTGGCGATTAAAATCTTCATTCATTTCGGTAAAACGGACTGCGGTAAAACCCTGCTGCAAAAACGGAACATGATCGCCGCCACGTAAATAGCGATCACGACGATAGATCAGCTTTACATCC
>JAQBOK010000132.1 GCA_028288085.1 Mucilaginibacter sp. | reverse complement strand
GCAAAAAAGAAGGCAAACCAAGTAAAAAACTCGATTTGCCTGTTATGGTAGCGGGGAGCAGGATCGAACTGCCGACCTCAGGGTTATGAATCCTGCGCTCTAACCATCTGAGCTACCCCGCCGTTTAAAATTTTTATTTCTTTTTATTTGCTTTTGTTCCAGCAGGTTATTTAAAAAACAGCCTGCGTTGGCTTTAAACATGGTTATCAGCTTTCAGCTGCAAAATGCGCATCAAATAAATCCAATACGCTGTAAAAAGAGTTGCAAATATAGCAGAAATTCGTTTCCTTTAGAAAAAATGTTAACATTTACGGCAGTTGAGCCGGTTGATATGTACCCCTATGTCTGAAAAGAAGAAATTTAATATTGAGTACGAAATAAAATCATCCCCACGAATTCTTTACGGATTTTTGAGCGAGGCAAATGGATTGACCCAGTGGTTTGCTGATGATGTGAGTGTTAGAGACCAGGTTTACACTTTTACCTGGGATGACGAACAACAAAAGGCCAGGCTAATTGCTATAAAAGAAAATAAGCTGGTTAGGTTTAAATGGGTTGACGACGATCCCCAATGTTTTTTTGAAATGGAGATAATTCAGGACGAACTTACTAATGATGTAGCTTTAAGTATTACCGATTTTGCTGTCGAAGATGCTATTAGCGAGCGCAAACTAATATGGGACAACCAGGTTGAATACCTGATAAGTGTGCTGGGGGCATAAGGGAATTTAATTTTCCTTAATTTTGTATCGTGAAAAAGATTCATCTTTTATTATTGCGGTCTTTTGTACGGCCATTCATAATCACCCTTTTCATCGTGAATTTTGTATTGCTGATGTTATTTTTATTTAAATACATCGACGATCTCATTGGAAAAGGATTTGAGTGGTACACCATTTTGCAGTTAATGGTGTACAATTCGGCAACCAATATATCTATGGCGTTGCCACTCTCCATATTGCTATCATCCATAATGACCTATGGCAGCCTTGGTGAGAACTATGAATTAGTTGCTATAAAGTCTGCCGGTGTATCACTGCGGCGGGCCATGTACCCTATGATTATTGTAGTAACTATTTTGAGCATTGCCGCATTTATTTTTTCGGATAATATGCTTCCCGTTGCTAATAAAAAATACTATTCTTTATTGTATGATGTAAGGCAGCAAAAATCGGCTAATTTATTGCCAGAAGGTGTGTTTAGCAGCAGTTTTCCTAATTATTCTATCCGTGTAAATAGAAAAGACCCCGATGGGCAAACATTACACGATGTGATGATCTATACCAAAAATGAAGCTGAAAATAATACCAATGTGCTGATTGCCAAAGAAGGCCGTATGTACCGTACTCCTGATAATCAGTTCCTGGTTTTGAAGCTGAAGGATGGTATAAAATATGATGAAACCAACGGTGAAAAGAACCTGGAGCCCCGTCAAAGATTTACACGCTTCCGTTTTAAAGAAACCGAACAAAAGTTTGATCTGTCTTTCATGAAAATGAAACGGACTGATGAGAATTTATTCAGATCGGCTGTTCAGATGATGGACCTGAAACAATTAAAATATTTCGGCGATTCTACTCAACGGCAAACCGATAGCAGCCTTATTATCAATTACAAGCTTATTAGCGCCTACGTTAAATATTTTAGCGTGCCTAAAAAACAGGTCTCCGCTATAAAATATGTCCCTTTCAAAAAAAATAATGCATTTGGCGGTTTAACGGTAAGCCAGCAATTAATTGCGTTAAACAATGCATCCAGCGAAGTAAGGTCTGTACAGGATATTGTAAAAAACCGGGCCGATATGTACAAGGAAGAATCTAAAAGCGTACGCAGGTATGCTATTGAATATCAAAAGAAATTTACCTTATCAGCTGCCTGCTTAGCATTGTTTTTGATAGGGGCTCCATTAGGCGCTATCATTCGCAAGGGTGGTCTTGGCATGCCGGTTGTGGTGTCTGTTATATTTTTTCTGCTATATTATATTATCTGGACCATTGGCGAAAAATCGGCAAAAGATGGTAGCCTGTCTCCAATAATTGGCACATGGATATCCATTATAATATTAACGCCAATTGGTATATTTCTTACCTATAAGGCTGCAAATGATTCGGTTTTGTTTGATATGGAAGCCTATAAGAGATTTTTCAATAAATTGATAAGGCGCAAAGATGCCTAAAGGCGTTTTAAAAGTTAAAATGTTGATTTTTTGAGATGCTTAATCTCAAAATTTTACAACATTAACACCTTGCAACAATAACAAAGCAACTTTTACAAATATCAGACCGTATTGGTTTTGTTATCAGTTAACTTTGCATCTATACCATACAACACCTAATGGCTTTTATTAGCCTTTTTTATAATTAAGCCATAGCACTCTTACAAAATAACAATGCTGAATACAATACAAGAAGCAATAGAAGCTATTAAAATGGGCCAAACCATTATTGTAGTTGATGATGAAGACCGCGAAAACGAAGGAGACTTTTTTACTGCAGCCCATAACGCTACTCCCGAAACGATAAACTTTATGATCCGCCATGGCAGGGGATTGGTGTGTGCCCCAATAACCAGACAGCGTGCCAAAGAGTTGGAGCTTGATCTGATGGTTAGCAATAATACTACTTCGCACGAAACAAATTTTACGGTTTCTGTTGATTTGATTGCAGGCTGCACTACGGGTATTTCTGCCTCTGATCGTTCAAAAACGGTGCTTTCGCTGATAGATCCGGGTACATTACCTGAAGATCTGGGCCGTCCGGGGCATATTTTCCCTCTGATAGCTAAAGATGGCGGCGTATTGCGCAGATCGGGACATACTGAAGCAGCCATAGACCTTGCGGTTTTGGCTGGTTTTGAGCCTGCGGGGGTAATATGCGAGATTATAAAGGAAGATGGTGATATGGCCCGTTTGCCAGATCTGCTGGTAATGGCCAAACAATTCGACCTTAAAATAGTATCGATAAAAGATTTGATAGAATACCGTTTAACTGCCGAAACGCTTGTTCATAAAGAGATATCTGTTAAAATGCCGACCCAATGGGGAGATTTTGACATGATAGCTTATACTCAACTGGATACAGGCGAACATCACCTGGCTTTGGTTAAAGGAAGCTGGGAACCCGATGAACCGGTATTGGTGCGTGTGCATAGCTCTTGTGTAACCGGCGATATTTTTGGCTCTTGCCGGTGTGATTGCGGCCCGCAGTTGCATAAAGCAATGGATATGATCAATAAAGAAGGTAAAGGCGTGGTGGTTTACATGAACCAGGAGGGCAGGGGAATAGGCCTTATCAATAAACTTAAAGCATATCATTTGCAGGAAAACGGGTTGGATACGGTTGAAGCCAATATTAAACTTGGTTTTAAAATGGACCAGCGTGATTATGGTATAGGTGCCCAAATATTACGCAGCCTTGGCATATCCAAAATGCGTTTAATGAGCAATAATCCTAAAAAAAGGGCTGGCCTGGTAGGCTACGGCTTAGAGGTGGTAGAAAATGTTCCGATAGAAATTAAGCCAAACCCGCACAACGAAGCTTACCTTAAAACCAAACGCGACAAGATGGATCATTCCATATTGCTTGATCATTGATCATCGTCATCAGCGGTCTTTTTAATGGAACCGCCAGCGGCATTAGGTGTGGTTGCCGGAGTAGTTGCCGGCACTGGTAACGGTGTTACCGGTTTCTTTTTGCCACTGCCCTTGCGTAACAGGTTCTTAAAAAATTCACTGAATGTATCAAAATCCCTTTGGTAAACCAACCCAAGCCCGTTTACATATTGGGCTGTTAGCTGTTGGTCGAAGGTATTTAAAGTAGCATTGTTTAAAAGCCTGTATGCATAACGTGCAGTAAGATTGCCATTCTTTGTAATGAGGTATTGTGCACTAAAATCTTTTGAGAGGGTATTAAAGTTCGAGTTAAATAAACTGGTATTGTTGCTGGTAAAGAGATCGCTGTTCGCAGTAGTGGAATATAAGCTGCCACTAAGCACAAATCTTTCTTTAAACAAGCGTAATGAAGCGCTGGCATCATTAAACGAACGTATATTAAGGTCAAGGCTTTTTATAGCATTTGATTGTGATATTACCGTATTCAGTTTATTGAATGCAAATTCACTTACTGCCTCTCCTGCGGTTTGTAACGTTTGTTGGGTAAGGTCGCTTCCGCCCGTTCCCGGGGCAAATTGCCGCCTTACTATAATACTTAGCGCCTGCTGACTGCGATTGTTATAATCGGTAAGATAGGTTCCCAGGTTATCCTTGATCGAAGGGTCTGTAGGGAATTCAAAATCAAAATCAATAATTGGTTGCAACAACGATTTGGTTAGCAGCAGATCAGCCTGCACCAGCACCTGTTGCTGCCCTGTAGGCGAAACCAGCCCAGCTGCAGAATAAAGCTTAGATATGTCAGTACGCACCTCGTAAATAGCTTTCATGTTAATTTCGGCGTTGTTGGGGTTGCCTGTCCAGCGGATGGTTCCACCCTGTGTCACCTGGAAATTTTTACTGATCACATCCTTTGCAATAAATTCAAACTTGCCTGTTGTGATCAGGAAATCGCCAAACATCTCAAAATCTCCCAGGCTACTGATATTTAACTTCAGATTATTAGCAACTCCATTTCCCTCCAGTTTGCCATAATTAGTGGTGATCTTTACAATGGTTTTTTCATCAACAGTGAGGTCGAAATTCAGCGTAATGCCATTAAATGCCCTCACTTTGTTCTCAATTTTTGAAGTGTCTTTATGACTAACAAATTTTATAAAATCATAATCTTCAGCTACTGACGAAGTATTAAGCGGAATATTAAACACCGTTCCGGCTTCTGTTTTGGCCTTTATATCGATACTCATATTATCCGTGGGGCCGTTAAAGCTAAAACGCCCGGTTCCGTAAGCCACACCATAATAAATATGGTTATCTCTAAAATTAGTGTTTAGCGCCATCAGGTTTTTAGCAGTAAGGACCACCTCAATATCCGGATTAGAAAGGTCATTAAGATCAACTTTTCCAGTTGCTGTTCCGGTACCACCGTGGATATCTCTCAATACCATGTTATCCACATTGATCACACTGTTTGTAACGCTTAATTTATTGTCGATGGTGTAGGCGGTTTTTAGATAATTAACCGTTACACCGGTATTGGCTAAGGTGATATCGCCATTAAACTGCGGATCTGATGGCGTTCCCGAAAGTTTGAGGTCGGTTGAAATAGTCCCTTTAAGGTTTGATACCAGGTCTTTTACAAAAGGTGTAAATATAATGGCTTCCGTTTGGTTCATCTTAATGTTAAAATCAAGCTTGTCATCCGTGTTTTTTCCCAGCAGGTAGGCGCCATCAATATTCATGGTTTCCAACCCGCGATTGATGATATTTAACTTAACATTGGCCTGACTGCGGTTGCTGTCAAGTGAGGATGCGATTTTTACATTGCCGATAAGCGTTTTGTTCATCGTAAATGAATCTATTCCCAAATGCGTATCAAACGTTGGTGATTTTGTGATAGCGCTTAAAAGCACCTCGCCATTAAGTGTGCCTTTTAATTTTACATCGGCTGATTTGGTCAACTGATCAAGAGTAGCCATGTTAAATTTATCAAATTGCACCTTTAACTGGTCAGCCGGGTCATCAGAAATAAAGCCATTGATCTTTACCTTCTGTGAACCATTTGCCAACTCAAAGCCCGATACCTGTGTTTTGCCGTCCAGCAACCTCACTCTCACCTGGTCTGTAATTCTCCAGTTCTGATGCTCCAGTATTACGTCCGATGGTAGTATTTTCAGTTTAGCGGTTGTATCACGCCCAAACTGCACCAGGCCGTAAAGATCTAATTGGTTGGTAGCGTCTTTATCGGCCAGTTTTACGTTAAAATTAAGACTGTCTTTTCTCAGGAAATTGGCAATATTTATGTTTTTAATAAATAGGCTGTCGGTAAAATTGATACGGCTTAACGATATGTTTAGCTCCAGATCTTTGTCTGAGGTATTCTCATCAATGATAAAATCATGAAAAACGGTGCTGCCATATTGTACCGTTTTAATCATGCCGGTTAATGTGGCCGTTTTATCTGTTGAATTAAATTTACCTGCAAAATTGCCCATATCGGGTACTTTAAGGCTGGGTGCAAAAAGCGCTAAAAGGGGGTCGAGGTTTTTTAGATTTAAATTGAATGAAAAGTTTTGTGGTTTTGGGGTAACAATCTCCGTTTTTAATGAAGGGATATATTTTTTAACAATAGTTTTAAAGTAGGATGGCAATGTATTTAAATCGTAGTTCCCTTTCAAACTACCGTCTGCTATATCTGATTTAAGGCTGATCTCTCTTCCCTCGCCAGCGCCGTTAGCCAATAGGTATACCGAATCAACCAGGTAATTATTCCTGGGGTCAACTACCCTGATGGGTGATATCAATATCTGACCCTCGGTATTGTTAAGCGTATTGCCAGAAAATTTGGTGGATAGCTTCGCACTAAGTGTAATGGTATCTTTTATTAAATTAAGTGTATGCAGGTTGGCATCGGTAATATTTGCTTCAAAATTATAAGCAGGTAGTTTTGTATTCAGATCAACGCTTCCGCTGGCATCAAGCTTAATGTTTTTATCGTCGATAGTTATTTTGCCATTTGCCCG
>JAQBOK010000334.1 GCA_028288085.1 Mucilaginibacter sp. | reverse complement strand
GCTTTCCAAATAATTACAGGCCAGTTGCATGACCGGGTTTAACTCACTCATTCGTTTGCAATATTACGAGGATCAACTAAAATTCCAAGCCTGGGATTGCAAACATAATACTAAAATAATTAGCATCGTGTTATCTTTGTAAGAAATATGATTGAACAGTGGGAACAGTTAAGTTTTTTCGCAGAGGCAGGGCAAAGCAAGCATCTGCCGGGTTTGATCGATGGCGGAACTAGCGAACGGCTTTTGGCTAAATTTATCGGGAATACGCCCTGGAAGCAAACCACTCAAAAGTCGATGAGCGAGATCGTCCATGCGCCTGGCTTCGAGCATCCTTCACTTTACTATCCTGTTTCAAACAGAAACCGGCAATGCGCCGAGTGATTACCGTCAGCTAAATTGATATATAAGAGCCAGCTAAACCTGGCTGAATTTATTTCTATATTCCAAAGGCGTAAGTCCCGCTACCTTCTTAAAGATCAGCCGGAAGGCTTTTACATCCGTGTAGCCCACTGCGTACATCACCTCGTTCACGTTTTTGCGACCAGCTTCTAAACCCCGTTTGGCAGCCTCGACCTTTACACGCTGGATATAATCCACGGGTGATATCCTGGTTGCCCTTTTAAAGCGCCGCGAAAAATTGATCCGGTTCATAGCGCACCTGTCCGCCAAAAAATCTACGGTCATCCTGGCTTCAACATTTCGTTCAATGTAATCCTGTACCCCCCTGATCTCCATATCCGGATGTTCCTTCAATCCCTCAAACACAATAAACGGTGACTGCGAGTTCCGCTCGATATCGATCTGTAAAACCTTTGCACAGTACAGAGCTGCTTCCCGGCCGTTATATTTCTCCACCAGGTACAGCATCAGGTTCAGACTCGACTGTGCGCCGCCGGCGGTGTACAGCCCCTTATAATCCGTGATGATCTTATGCGTTGCCAGGTTCAACTCCGGGAATAAACTGCGGAAAGCGGCTTCCGCCTTCCAATGCGTGGAGCAGGGCTGGCCCTTTAAAAGCCCGGTAGCTGCCAGTAAAAACGATCCGGTACACAAGCTGGCTACTTCCGTGCCATTTTTGTATTGCGCAGCTACCCAATTCAGGGCTTCCCGGCTGGTATTGATCGCGAAATCATCCCGGCTGTCAAAACTGGGTATAATGATCACATCCGTTTTTTTGACCTCCCGGATATCCTTCAGTCCCTGGATGGAAAAAGAGGTATTCAGTAGCCGCTGCTGCAGGTTTACACCCGCCAGCTGGATCTCATAAAAAGGGCGCTGACCCTGCTGGACATAAAATTCGTTCGCCTTCTCCAGTACCTCTATTGCCCCAAACAGGCAGCTTGGCTTCAGCATGCCGTCTGCCATTAAAAATGTCACCTGTTTCATAGCGCAAGATACCCGCATTTCATTGCACAAACAACCCCTCAAGTTGTTAAATGTACACCCCGTGTAGACCAAACTTAACCCATAGGTTTGCAATAACAATCAAACAAAACCCCATGGGAAAAGTAATCAGTTTAATCAACACCACACCGGACGGCTTTGTGGACAGCCAGTATGTCAACGCCGATGCCGAGTTTCATGAATTTGTCCACAGCCTGTTAGCCCAAACCCAGACCGTTGCCTTTGGCCGCAACAGCTTTGAATTGTTCCAGCAGATCTGGCCTGCCATACTCGAAAAAGACGGCGCACCCGAACCTCAGGTGAGAATGGCCCAGGCACTGACCGATAAGCCCAAGCTAGCATATTCCTCAGCACTCACCGAAACCACCTGGAAAAATTCTGTCATTGTTAAGGCAATCGATCAAAAGCAGATTAGCCGATTTAAACAGGAAGGTGAAAAAGGCCTGCTGACTATTGGCAGCCCCGGCCTAATAGCAGCCCTGACCGAACAACATCTCGTAGACGACTACTATTTCTCCATCCAGCCCCTCATCGCTGGCAGCGGCAGCGTGCGCCTTTTCGACAAGATCAAGCTGGATGCGCGGCAGTCCCTGAAGTTCGTGGAAACCAAATCCTTAAAATCAGGCGTCCTGATCATCCACTATCAACGTATAAACTAACCAGGCAAGAGCCCGTGGGCTCTTACTTATCTGCCAACAAGGCGGGGTGAGGTGCGATGACTCCCCCCGCACCTCCCTATTCCTTTTCCGGTTTCGCATTTCAAGCGACTACCGACCAGTTTCCACGTTTGTGCAGGCGGCTCAATTACCCGCTTTAAGGACGCAAGTGCTTTACGGCTTAAAATAAATTTGCGTAAGTGATCGTTTACATTGTATCTTTGTAAGCGATCACTTACAAAGAATAATAAATTAAGATGAGAAGAGATGTATTCCAGGCAATAGCTGATCCTAACAGAAGGGCCATATTGGGGCTGCTGGCAGGTAAACAGCTAAGTGTTAACCAGGTAGCGGAGCATTTTGCTATTAGCAGGCCTGCAGTATCCCAGCATATGAAGATACTGACAGAGTGCGGCCTTTTAATTGTCCAGCAAAAAGGCAATGAAAGGTATTGCGAAGCCAGGATGGCTAAGCTCGGCGAAATCTGGGACTGGCTCAACCAATACCAAGCGTTTTGGAATGATAAGTTTGATACAATGGATACTCTGCTAAAGGAATTACAATCTAAAAAGAAGAACGATGCTCAGTAAAAATGATTTTATAGCCGACCCCGCCAAACAGCAGGTGCTGATTACCCGGATTTTTGAAGCTCCTATTGACCTTGTGTTTAGTATGTGGACCAATCCTAAATACCTGGCGATATGGTGGGGGCCAGAGAAAAATACCAATCCTGTTTGCGAAATGGATGTACGGCCGGGCGGAACGATCAGGATCGCCATGCAAATGGAAAACAGGCAGCTGGTTCATGTTACAGGCATCTTCAATGAAGTCAGCCCTCCGCACCGGCTGGTATTCACAACCCTAAAAGATGAGAACGGGAAGGCTGGGCTGGAAGTACTGCATACTGTTATCCTCACAGAAGCAAACGGACATACCAAACTGTGTATGGAGGTAACCATCATCAAAACAAGCCCGGAATTTATGACCTCTTGTCAAGGAATGGAATCAGGCTGGAATCAAAGTTTTGATCGTTTGACTCAACTATTAATTCTTGAAAATAATAAACCGATAAAAATTAAAAGATGAAAGCAATTGAAATCATAATGATCCCGGTAGCTGACCAGCAAAAGGCAAAAGAGTTTTATGTAAAGCTCGGTTTTCAAATTATGGTGGAAGCGCCTATGGCGCATGGGCAAACATGGATCCAGTTGGGGCTGCCCGGCCAGGATACGACCATTTCCCTGGCCAGTTTCCACGGAATTATAATGGAAACAGATGATATTGTGAACGAGATCCGGGAATTGACCTCAAAAGGCATGGAAATCGGAAAGATTGATGAAACACCCTGGGGCAGGTTCGCCTGGCTGAAAGATCCCGATGGAAATAGTTTATGTCTTCACCAAAGATAACAGACCCGCGATGGATTTTGTAACCTCAACAGACGGCACCCGTATTGCCTATCATAAATTCGGTAATGGCCCTGCGCTCATCCTGGTAGACGGCGCATTTTGCAGCAAGGATTTTGGGCCGATGGTGAAACTCGCGCCGCTGTTAGCCGAAACTTTTACCGTGATTGCTTATGACCGCAGGGCACGCGGTGATAGCGGGGATACTGCGACATATACCATTCAAAGAGAAATTGAGGATCTTCATGCCCTCATCAAGGAGGGGGGAGAATCAGCCTTTGTATATGGTATTTCCTCCGGAGCAGTCCTTGCACTTAAAGCCGTTGCAGCCGGCCTTCCTGTAACGAGGCTGGCGCTTTATGAGCCTCCGTTTAACATTGACGGGAAATATAGAAAAGCTCCTGCCGGTTATATTTGTAAACTCAGGACGATGATCAGCGAAGGCCGAAAAGGCGACGCGGTTAAATACTACCTGACCAAAGTGATCGGCGTTCCTGCAATCTTTGCATTTATTTTAAAGCTGACCCCTAACTGGTCAAAAATGAAGGCTAATGCCAACGCATTGCCCTATGATGCGGAAATAATGGGTGATGGTTCTGTCCCTGATCAAATAGGTACGATAACCACTCCAACTATCGCAATTGCCGGAGAAAAAAGCCCTGCGATGTTACGGGAGGCCGCACAGGCAGTAGCTAACAAATTGAAAAACGGGAAGTACGGGATTTTAAAAGGACAAACGCATAATGTTTCTGAAAAAGTGCTTGCTCCGGTTTTGACTGATTTTTTCCGGGAAAAGCGTTAAAATAAAATAGCTTCAATTAGCAATCGCTTTATTGTATTTATTCTTGTATTCTACCGGGGTCATTCCGGTTATCCGTTTGAACACTTCCCTGAATGTAGGAACATCAGTGTATCCCACATCCAGCATTATTTCCATGATCGGTTTTCTCCCAATTTCCAATTGTTTCTTTGCCGCTTCCATTTTTACCCGTTGGATATATTCCGCCACAGTATTCCGTGTGGCTTTCTTAAACCTTCGCTCAAACGTCCGGCGGGTTAGATCGAAACGGGATGCAAGCTCATCTACATTAAGTTTCTCCTGATAGTTTTGTTCGATGAACTCCTGCGAATTTATAATGGCTTCATCTTTATGATCTTTAAGGCCGTTGAATATAATAAATGGGGATTGGGTGCTTCTGTCCAGGTCAACTACAAAATATTTTGCCGTATAGATCGCAATTTCCCGCCCCGCGTATTTTTCTACCAGATGCAGCAAAAGGTTCCACCAGGCATTGCTCCCACCGCTGGAATAGAGGCCATTCTGATCTGTAATCGCTTTCTCATCCACCAGGGTTACCGAAGAATAATGATGCCTGAATTCATTGGCATACAGCCAATGGGTAGTGCATTGCCGGCCTTTAAGCAACCCGGAAAAAGCCAATAAAAAAGCTCCTGTACAAAGGCTTGCAACTTCTGCCCCACTCTTGTATTGTTCGTTGATCCAGTTAACGTAATTTATATTGGTATTGGTGGCTGTGAATAAATCGCCTGACAAGGCAGGGATAATGATCAGGTCTGTCTTTTTGATATTACTGATCATCGCGTCGGGATGGATGGAAAACACGCCGTCGTTCAGTTTAACTTCTCCGTTAAGGCCAACCACCTGTACATTAAACAAGGGGGCTTTGCCTGACTTTTTCAGAAATTCATTCACCATAACAAATACGTACCTGTAATCTGCTACGGATGCCAATACCGCGTTCTTCAGCGCCAATATGGAAATATCGATCATGCAACAAATGTAATAGAAATAGTTGTCGCAATCACCCACTATAGAACGCCGTATTCGCACACTTATAATATCCTATTCAATCAATAATTTTGCTACCGAACCAAATCAAACTTAAAATGCTTAGCACAAATTTTTACTTACACTTCATGGGCAATACGGAAGAAGCCATGAATTTTTACAAATCTGTATTCGGAGGAGAGTTCGAGTCATTTATGCGTTATTCGGATGTTCCCGGCGGTGAAAAAATGGCGGCTCAGGACAAAGGGAAGATCATGCACCTATCCTTGCCCATTGCCGGGAACCAAATGATTATGGCTACTGATACGCTGGAATCGATGGGGCGTGGCGTTGTATTCGGCAATAACTACCATATTTCCCTGGAGGCGGAAAGCGAGGCCGAAGCAGACAATATCTTTACCGCCCTTTCAGCCGGGGGCACTATAGAAGCGCCGCTTAATAAAACTTTCTGGGGTGCGTACTTCGGAATGTTTACTGATAAATTCGGCGTTCAGTGGATGATCAATTACACCTATCCTAAAACCCAATAACGATGAAACCGAAAACCACAAAAATTCTTTATTGGACAGCGATCCCGATTTTCTCCCTGCTGATGCTGATGGATGGTATAGCCGGCCTAATGCGCGTGGAAGGCGGAAAACAGAGCATAAGCCATTTGGGATACCCTGTGTACCTGCTTTCTATTGTTGGCTTTGCCAAAGTATGCGGTGTGATCGCTCTAATACAAACCAAATACCCTATCCTGAAAGAATGGGCCTACGCAGGCTTTACGATCAGCTTTATCGGCGCATTCGCATCGCGGGCTTTTGTGGGCGACAGTGTTGGATTGCTGATCCCTCCAATAGTCATGCTGGCCATTATGTTTGGCACCTATTTCTTATGGAAAAGATACAGCTCGTCACAACAAACTAACCAATTCCTATAAGCACGTCATTTCAAGCATAGTATTGACAACATTAAAGCTAAAACCGGTCAAACACCAGCTGATTTTAAAGAGCTGGCTGAAAAAAAAGGCTTCCTGGAAAACGGGCAATTGAAAGCCGGAATAAAAGCGGGCCAGGTTACCAGCTGGCTGAAAGAAAATTTTGATTGGGGACACGGACATGCTATGGCGATTTACACTATGTTTAAAGGCCGGGAAGAGTGATGAAGGGTGCCCCTATCCCCTTCATCCCGGTCATAAAAACATTGGAGTTTATTTAGCTGAGCGCAATTGCACCCATGATCCTTTTAGCTAATTCCGGGAAACGGATCGAAATACAATTTACTCAAAACAAGGTTTATGATCAAATTAATGCTTTAAAACACCCCAACATAAGCATGTCTCCAAAAATGTCAAAGCTGTAAATAATAATCAATTCTGTAACGAAGATTCCGCTTATTCATTATTTGCTGCTAAAAAGGATTGGGCCCTAACCTTATCCTTTTTTTATAAATGTTTAAAATGATAATTTACTAATATTTGCCCACATGGTCTGCTTTTGTATTACCCAAGAAGCATTCTTTTTAAACTTCAACTATCCTGCATTTTAATCGCCGCTATTTTTATTTCCGTAACGACTACCGGTTTTTTGCTTTTTCTTATCGGCTGAGTCTGATGTGCCGGATTATCAAAGTGTATGATGGTTTCGTTAAATCAAATTATTATATTGGCCAAATTTCCTGTTACCGGGCTTATTTTCAATTAAAAGGAATATGTCCACCTATACATTCAGGTAATAATTTTATGGTCGACAATGCCTTAGTTTGTAAAGTTTACTACTAATTTAATCACGTGGTGTTCAGGCGCGGTCTGAATTTATCAATTTATGAAAAATCAGATTGAACAATAAAACAGTCCTAATTATGGAAGATCTGAAGTTATGGGACCTTTTTCGCACGGGAGATCATTCGGCTTACACCCAATTAGTTAATAAATATTTCAAGCAATTATTTAATTACGGCCGTCGGTATTGTCAGGATCGGGAGTTTTTAATGGATTGCATACAAGAGGTCTTTTATGAGCTTTGGAACAGAAGGGAAAGAATTAATTCCACACCCTCGGTTAAATGGTATCTCTTCAAGGCGGTAAGACTGAGGATATTTCGTAATCAATCAAAATGGAACAGGAATGAAGAAATATCCGGCGATTACAACTTTGTGGTTGAGTTTAATATTGAGTCAAAAATCATTGATGATTTGGACTTATCTGAATTATCAAAAAAAATTAAAAACATTTTAAATTCCTTGCCTCCCCGTCAGCAGGAAATAATGTATCTGCGGTTTTATGAAGGTTTGAGTCTTGACCAGATTTCTGAAATCATGGAAATTAACAAACAATCATTACGCAATTTACTTCATAAATCTTATAAAAACTTCCGCTCGGAATGGATAGTGGTCCTTATTCTTTTATCGGATTTGAATTTAATTAGCTGATATACAGGACCATCATGTGTAAACTATCAAAAGTTTATTTTTTTTCCTATTTACAAGGGTACATTTTCCCTGGTTTTGAATATTACTATTATATAAACCACTTGTAAACAAATTTCATGGTCAACTACCACAATTACGAAATTGAAGATTTTCTGCAGGATGACTTTTTTATTGACTGGGTATATAACAGAAATACCGAAAGCAATGCCTTTTGGAACAAGTTTTTATTAGATCATCCTGATAAAAGCATTGTACTTGAAAAAGCCCGTGCTATCCTTATCTCCATAAGCGTTACGCCGTTAGCTGATCAGTTGTCTGATCTCGAATTCGATACGAGAATAAAATTGCTTCAGGCAATGACGTTAGATGTAACACCCCGTAAAGAGGCTGCTCATGTAAAAATATATCAAAGTCGATGGTTTCAGATAGCTGCTACTTTTTTAATCTTTTTAAGTATCGCTTTTATCAGCTATAAAGTGTTACTCACACCGAATAAACCCCATTCTCAGGCTTTAATGAGTAATTTAATTAAAATTAATAACATCGGAACGAAGGCCAGGGTAGTACTGATGGACGACGGTAGTCTGGCCATCTTAAATCCGGGTTCTGAAATTCAGGTGCCCCGTAAATTCACTGGAAAAGAAAGAAGTGTTTATTTACAGGGTGAAGCTTTTTTTGAAGTACATAAAGATCATTTGCATCCCTTTTTGGTGCATAGCCAAAATATGATCACGCGTGTTTTAGGTACAAGTTTCACGGTAAAGGCATTTAAAAACGATCCAACATTTAAAGTTACCGTAAACACAGGGAAGGTTTGGGTGTATGACCAGAAAACTAATCCAATAGCGGAGAAAAAGAACCTTGTCATCGCTCTCATTCCCAATCAGCAGGTCATCTTCACACGGAAAATTCTTCAATTCAGGAAGGATACCATAGTTACTCCATTATTGCTGTCAAAAGAAGTAGCTAATAAGGAATTAACCTTTGAAAATGCTCCGTTCAGTGCTGTAATAGAAAAATTGAATAAGGCCTACGGAATTCAAATTGAATATAACAAACAAACACTTGGCAGTTTAAGGATAACTGCCGCATTAGCTGATCATCCTCTTAATGAAAAAGTAGAGATGATATGCAGGGCGGTCAACGCAAAATATAGCTTTACCGACGGACGGATTATCATTGAAGAAGACGGTCAAAATTTGAAATAACCAATTGTTACACCTGTAAACCAATTTAGATATGAGATAAATAATACTTTACCATTCCCCAAAATAGGCCGGTAATACTGGAATATTACCGGCCATTGTTTTAGCCCCATATGCTTTGTAACCATACACCTAACCGCTGGAAGCGGCTACGAGGGGCCTTTTTTGTCGAGTTTTTTATGAATTATTAACCCAAACCAAATTTATGAAATATAAACCTTTACTGCTAAAAATAATGAGAATAACATTTTTACAGTTAGTTGTCCTTTTTTCAATTATGGGAAGTGTCCTTGCAAAGGACTTGAAGGCACAGGCCATTCTTAATTCCAAAGTTTCTGTAAAAGAAACCAATGCCCAGCTTAGTACCGTGCTTTCAAAGCTGGAAAAGCAATACAATATTGAAATTATCTATAGTCCGGATCTTATCAATGAAAAACTGGTTGTTAATGTCGATATGCAAGGAAAAAAGCTTTCTGATGTTTTAAAAAAGCTCCTGGTTCCATTAAAATTAAGTTTTGACATGGTAGGTAATGTAATCGTGATTCGTAATCAAAATATGAATCTAAAAACGGACCCATCCACAAATACGCAACCTTCCTCCGCGTTGCCGGTTGGCCGGTTAGAAATTTTACCGCAGGTTGAGGCCCAAGTTGCGCTTAAGGGAAAAGTTACCGACGAACAAGGCCAGCCTATCCCTGGGGTAACTGTGAAACTTAAGGAGTCAAATGTAGGAACTGCTACAAATACAGATGGCGAATTTGCATTGAGCGTGCCGGATGCACCGGCTATACTTATTTTTTCATCTATAGGTTATAAAACCAAAGAGGTTGCAATAGGAAGCAACAGATTTATAAATGTCTCGCTATCTGCCGAACCAGGGGGCTTAAATGAGGTTGTTGTTGTGGGCTATGGCACACAAAAGAAAGCCACCCTAACAGGCTCTGTGGTTGAAGTTAAGGGGGCCGATATTGCTAAAAGTCCGGCTATCAACGTGGCGGGCTCACTTGCCGGACGATTGCCTGGAGTTATTATAAATTCTCCAACAGGTGAGCCGGGAAGAAACGATCCATCAATTTATATCAGAGGCATGAGCACAACAGGCAATACCTCTGTGCTGGTAATTATAGATGGCGTTGAAAGAGGCGGTTTAGGACAGCTCAATCCTGATGATATTGAAACGATCTCGGTATTGAAAGATGCATCCGCCGCAATTTATGGCGCGCAGGCTGCTAACGGGGTAATATTGGTAACCACAAAAAAGGGGAGCCTGGGTTCTGCCCCTAAAGTTGATTTCTCGTATGATGAAGGATTAAGCCAACCGACAAGAAACCCTATAATGGCAAATTCATATACTTTTGCTCAAGTATCAAATGAAATTAACGTCCAGCAGAACCTGGCGCCGGCATATTCAGCCACAGATTTGGAAAAATACAAAGCCGGGAATGATCCTAATTACCCCAATACAGATTGGTATAAATTTATTGTTAAGAACTGGACCCCTCAACATAGGGCCAATTTATCTGTTTCAGGTGGTAATAATGGTACAACTTACTTCCTGTCGTTTGGCCAGGTTTACCAAGATGGGCAATACAAGTTCGGCACTGAAAATATAAAACAATATAATCTTAGAGCAAATATTGAGGTTCAGGTGACAAAATATCTGAAGATAGGAATGAATTTATCGGGCAGGGTAGATAATGACCATTTCCCGTACAATAGCGCAAACCAACTCAACAGTCATATTTTTCTTTATCAGCCTAACTGGCAGCCATACTGGCCGGGCACCAAGGATGTTGAACCGCTTAGAGGAAGCGAAAACATTATCAACTGGGCAAGTGATAATGCCGGATATCAAACTCAAAAGGTAAATACATTTCAAAGCACAGGGTATATAAAATGGGAGCTACCGTGGGTAAAAGGCCTATCTGTAGAAGGCAGCGGCAGTTATGACCCCAATAGTACCTTTCTTAAAACTTTCGGTGAACCGGACTTTGTCTATTACAAGGATCCTACTACCGGTGCGTTAACGCAAGGTCGTTCAGGAGTGGGAACAGATCAAGCGACATTGGATGATAACATATCACTTGGCTCTTTGCTTTATTTAACCACAAAAATCCATTATGAGCGAAATTTTGGATTGCATAGCATAAAAGTATTACTGGGTTATGAACAAACCTCAACATCCAGCAATTTTGATGAGGCCTATAGAAGTAATTTCCCATCAACAGTACTACCACAAATATTTGCAGGTAGCAGCGATCCCAACCAACAATCAAACAATGGTTCTGCCTCACAAACTGCCAGGCAAAACGAGTTTGGAAGGGTTAACTATGATTATGCCGGGAAATATTTAGCTGAAATTACAATAAGGCGTGATGGATCTCCAAATTTTCCTGCCAATAAACGGTGGGGATATTTTCCAAGTGCGTCTGCAGGCTGGCGATTATCGGAAGAGCAGTTTATGAAAAAATACACTTTCATAGACGAGCTTAAGCTTCGCGCCTCATACGGCGTAATGGGTAATGATTTGGTAAATCCATTTCAGTATTTAACTACTTATGGATATGGAAATAACTATGTAATAGGTGGAAGCGATGTTACCGGTTTGGTGCAAACAGGAGTTCCCAATCCTAATATTACCTGGGAAACGGCAAAAACAGGAAATATTGGATTAGACGCAACATTATGGAAAGGCTTTTTAGGTGTTACATTTGATTATTTCCAAACCAGAAGATCTGATATTTTAACAAAAGCAGCTTCAGTTGTCCCTGGTTATACCGGGTTAACATTGCCGGATGAAAACATTGGAATAGTTGATAATAAAGGATTTGAATTGGTACTTAGCCATACCAATAATCGGCACAAGTTTCAATATAGCTTTTCCGGGAATCTTGCTTTCTCCAGGAATAAGGTTATTTACGGTAGCGCACAACCCGGATTAGAGCCTTATCAACTGGCCGAAGGTCATCCGATAGGAGCTGGTTTGTACTATGAAGCCACTGGAATTTTCAAAAATCAGGCTGACATCAATTCCGTTCCGCACTTACCAGGCACAGTACCCGGTGATATTAAATACGCAGATATAAATCATGACGGAGCCATTGACTCACGCGATCAAATTCTCGAAAATCAAACAAATATTCCGCAGATGACCTTTGGATTTAATTCCAACTTTAAATACAAAGGGTTTGACCTATCCATACTCTTGCAGGGACAAGCAGACGCCAAACAGTATTTTGGAGGTTATTTCCCGGTAATGAGTTACTCATTAGGGAACTTTTTAAATTGGAGAGCTACTGACCGTTGGACGCCCGCTAATACTAATGCGACTATGCCAAGGGCAAGCTATGAAAACTTTAATAACAATACCATAAACTCCACCCAATGGCTTATTAATGCAGGTTTTTTAAGAGTTAAGAATGTATCCTTCGGTTATAACTTACCTCAAGATATAATCAAAAGCATCGGCATGAAAAATTTACGGTTTTCTGTCAGCGCGAGTAATTTATTCCTGATTTATGATCACATGAAAGCCCTGGGATTTGATCCGGAAACTACAGATTACTGGTATTACCCGCCACAGCGTGTAATTAGTTTTGGAATTAATGCAACCTTTTAATATTAAAGACATGAAAAAAATTATTTATATATTAATTATTGTTTTTACAGCAACGTCCTGTAATAAACTTGAATTAACGCCCCTGAATACAATATCTGATGCCAATACATGGAGTAATCAGAACCTTATTACGCTTTATGCTAATGCACAATATACAGTGTTGTTGCATGGATACCAGCAAGATTTGCTGCCTTCTGCAGATGACGAGGCTTTCAATATCCATCAATATGGTAACTTGTATATGGTACAAACCGGTCAATTGACCCAAGACAATGTAGCCGATTTTTCAACAAAGATTAATTACTGGAACTTTGCTTACAGCTATATCTATAACATCAATGTTTTCTTCTCAAAGATAGATGCTGCTCCCGTTGATGCTACTTTTAAAACAGGAGCGATAGCAGAAATGAGATTCCTGAGAGCCTATATATATGCCAATCTGATCTGGCGTTATGGGGGCGTACCTATTATTACCAAAGTTTTCAGCCTGCATGATAATTTTAAGGTTACACAATCGTCATACGACGACTGTGTAAAGTTTATCGATTCGGAATTGGATGCCGCTGCTGCCCAGTTGCCACCTGATCAGCCGGCAAATCAGGAAGGGAGAGCTTCTGCAAATGCCTGCCTGGCACTTAAAGCACGTGTGCTGCTTTATGACGCCAGCGCGCTGAATAATCCAAATCATGATAACACAAAATGGCAAGCTGCTGCTGACGCATCGGCAGTATTACTAAAACTGGGGTATTCATTAAACCCTGATTACCAGGGCACATTCCTGGGAGACAATAAGGAGATTATTTTCGCCCGGTATTTTACCCAGGCAAACTCAACCAATTTTTCCCTGGAGGAAGGTCGTAATGGTTCTAACGGGTGGACCTCCCAAAATCCATCTCAAAATCAGGTTAACGCTTATGAAATGGCAGCCACCGGTATGCTGCCATACACTGAACAACCTAATGGCAGTCTTGTGTTAAACCCCGGATCAGGTTATAACCCTAACAATCCTTATGTTGGTCGCGACCCAAGACTTGATGCCTCTATATTACATGACGGTTCAGTTTGGCAAGGACGTGTAACTGAAACTTTTGATGGAGGATTAGACTCTCCTGAAAGTAGCATCCAACCATGGAATGCTTCGTTAACTTCTTATGCTTATAAGAAAGGAGTTGTTGAAAGCATCCCCCCTTCTGGTTCAACATTAAAACCAACTAACCCCTGGATATTTTTCCGCTACGCAGAGGTACTTCTTAATTATGCTGAAGCGGAATTTGAATTGGGTAATGAAGCTGTTGCCCGTCAATATATCAATATGGTTCGTGCACGTACCAGTGTAAATATGCCTCCGGTAACAGACGCCGGCAATGCTTTAAGGGCAAGAATTCAAAATGAGCGCCGGGTTGAATTAGCGTTTGAAGAGCTTCGTTTCTTTGATGTACGTCGCTGGAAAATAGCAGCTACTACTGAAAATATCCCGCTACTCCGCATGCACATAACCAAGCAGACCGACGGAAGTAAGGTTTACCAGATACAAACGCTTGAGGCGAGGTCGTTCTTACCGCAACATTACCTGGTGCCGATACCGCGTTCTGAAATTGATAAAAGTCAGGGGTCTCTCACTCAAAATCCGGGTTATTGATAGCTGTTTGTTTTTTTTTCAGGAAAGGATTGATCTTATTCAAGGTCAGTCCACTTGAAATTTTTATCTACGGACAACATATCGTTGTCCGTAGATTTGAAGAAATTCCTGGCCGTTAGATAGCCAGGTGTTTATTGGGTTCAGCCCTACCACTGGAGTACCCTCTTTAAAGCTCATAAAAACCCTGATTTTGAATGTCCTGATTGTTGAAAATTGAATGTTTAGCGTATTTATTAATGAGTGTTATTAAATTTATTTCTATATGAATGTTTGTATCCATCTGACAAAGCGTGTTTTTCATAATTGTGTTCTTCCGTTGCTGATCTTTTGCAGTCCGGCTGTGCGGGCTCAGGAAGTGTCACATGGGACAATTGATAGGAAAGCAGTAGTTACCCGCCACAACCTGATACTGAAAGACCCTCAATTCGCCGGCCCCACACAAGTAGGAAATGGAGATTTTGCCTATGGCTTTGATATCACCGGAATGCAGACGTTTAACGATCAGTTTACAACGATGTCTCACTGGGGATGGCACAGCACTGAACCACCAAAAGGCTTTACCACGGATTCATTTAAACAAACGCTTGTTGAAACGCATGGCAGGATGGTTGGCTATGACCTTCCTGATCCAAAACAAGCTGCATTAACGCAGTGGCTTGCCAGTAATCCGCACCGGTTTAACCTGGGAAGATTAGGACTGTTATTGAAAAAGGAGGACGGCAGCATTGCGAAAATAAGTGACCTGCAAAACCCGGTTCAAAATTTAGACCTATGGACAGGTATCGCGGAAAGTAATTTCACTATTGAAGGACAAAAAGTAAAAGTTATAACCGCATGTGATCCTGACAAGGACATTATAAGTTTCAAAATTGAATCTGATTTAATCCAAAAGGGCCGGATAGGTATTTTTGTCGAATTTCCATACGCAAGTTTAAAATACTTTAGTAACGGCTCCGATTATAATAATCCAGCGTTACATCAAACTCAATTAGACCTAATAAATCAAAATCCGGTAATATTTAACCGGAAATTGGATAGAACTACTTACCAGGTAGCCTGCAAATGGACCGGAAATGGTAACGTAAAAAAACAAAAGGATCACCGTTACATTTTTTATCCCGGAAAAAACAAAGCTTCGGTAGAGTATGTTTTTGCTTTTTCACCATCAAAAATTAATTACACATTACCCTCCTTTTCTTTAGTTAAATCAAAGAGTACCGCTCATTGGTCTGCCTTCTGGAAAAGTGGAGCAGCAGTAGATCTCTCCAAAAGTAAAGATCCCCGTTGGTTCGAACTGGAAAGGCGAATTGTTTTGTCGCA